>JAZRQE010000064.1:0-15256 GCA_045649545.1 Acutalibacteraceae bacterium | reverse complement strand
TGTTTCCGATAAGGGCTTTACTTTGTCAGCTACAGAAGAAGGTTCAAATTGGCAGAAAGCTACTACTATCTTCACTGTTGAAACTGCCGGTAAGTTTGGTATTTGTCCCGACATTGGCGGTAGTATTGCTATCGACAACTTTAAGGTTTATGACCTTACCGCACTCCGTGCTGAGTTAGATTCTACAGTTCAGAATAAATTGACATTTGACATTGGCGGTTTTGGTGTACACCGTTATGGCAGTGTTTCTATTGGTACTGAAGAAAATGGCAACAATTATGGTATTCTTGCTGCTGACTGTTCTTCGGCATATTTCGCTAGCACTGAATATACCAATGTATATAGCTTCTTAGGCGGCGCAGGTGATACATCTAAACACATAAACATGTTTAAGTTCGAGGCAGGCAAGTCTTACGAGGTATCCTTTAAGTATAGATATGCCGATGGTCAGAGTGTTACTGTTGGCACTTCGCCTATCTTGAGATTAATGCAGAGCCCTGCAGGTGCTGCTCATGCTAATGATGAGCTTGGTGGAGCAGAAGGTTCTTGGGCACAGGATATTGTAGTTAGTGGTCTTGCGCTTAAAAATGACCCCAGTACCGGTAAATGGCAGGAGGTAAAGGCTACCTTTACTGTTAAAACCGATTGCACCACTGGTGCTTATTTCGGTTTAGGAGGTAACGGTAAGGTTTTACATGTTGACGATTATCAGGTTAAGGGAGTTGACTCCGAAAATTCCCAGACTATTACCATAACAACCGATTATGTTTCACATGATATGGAGGGTGCAACATCGTTCGTTGTAAATGGCGGTGATGCAACAGTTACATCTTCAGACGATGATCATGGAAATGTACTTAGCTTCACTACAGGAAAACGAGGCACTTTCATTGGTTCTAATGTTTTTGAAGAGGGCAAAAAATATTATATTTCCTTTGATGCAAGAGCAACCGAAGGCAATACTAACAAAAACATTTTCCTTGGTTTTGCTAAAATCGCTGGTGATGCCGATGGAAGTGGATTCCAACCCAGATACTTTATTAACAATAATGGAGCTCTCGGCGGTGGTTTTACCGATATTGCCTATGCTTTCCAATTCTATGTTAACGGCGAGAAAAAAACCGATATAACAGAATTTCTCCTTACCAATGATTGGCAGCACTTTGGTATCGCTATGGACCTTACTGATAAGTTTGTAACCACTATCTTGGAAGAACGTGCTGATGGTTCAGGATTATTCAGTGATCCGAAAGCTCTCTATTTCGGTCAGCAGTATAGTCAGTACGACAACTTCACAATTGTTTCTTCTCATGATGTTAAAGGTGCCGTACCGGAACTCGATACCTTGGAAACCGGTATTTCCTATCGTGAACTTGACAATACCGGTGCTGAATATGTTTCTGCCGGCTTACGCTTCAAGGCTTCCTTGCCTACTGAAGTAGCAGCCGCTGCTGCTGAAATCGGTTTCGTTGCAGCACCTTCTTCTTATGCTTCTATTACAGAAAATTGGTATAACGTTGAAAATGAAGTTAACGAAATTGCTCGTAAGGGTGTTGTAAAGTCTGATGCTGATGAATTTGACTATGTTTACGCAAGTGACGATGACTTCACCGATTATCAGTTGGTAATTACTGGTCTTTCTAAAGATAATGAGACCGCTTACAACAGACGTTTCTCTGTTGTATTGTACACAGTTGATAGTGATGGCGTTTATACTTACTACTCACTTGGTCAAGCTTCGTATTATCAGGCACTTGGTAATACCTCAGTTTTCGAAGCACAATAATTAAGGAGGCAGAACAATGAGAACTTATATTAAACCTGAATTTGAAGTTACTTCAATTTTCGCACAAGAGAATATCGCCTCCTCCAATGTATTTTCGCTTAAGGATTTGGACGGCGGTTCTTCAATCTACATCGAAAACGATGGCGATAAAGGCGGTTGGGATTTGTGGGACTAATTAGTCGTTCGATTAATTAGTTAGTAAATTAGCAAATTAGTTAATTTACTAATCCATTCCAATTAAACCAAAATCAACCCGATGCAAGTTTCGACTTGCATCGGGTTTTTCTTTTTTTAAAGCTTCCTTTTATGCAAGGGAGGCTTTAGTAGGGACCGACGTCCCCGGCGTTCCATTTTAATACACTATCGTTACTAATTTCCAATTATTTCTTATTATATTATTGATATTTTACGAAATAAAAAGTATAATATATTTGTATAATTATGTAATATACCGATTACATACAAAGGAGTCGAGGTTATGGATTGCAAACAGTTTTTCGAGCAAATAGGCGGTAAAAAAATCGCAATGTGCGGTATCGGTGTTAGCAACACTCCGCTTATTGAAAAATTTTTAAATATGGGTGCACGTGTTGTCGCTTGTGACCGCAGAACGCGTGAACAAATTGGCGAAATCGCCGACCAATTAGAAAGCAAAGGTGCAGAACTCCGCCTAGGAACAGGTTATCTTGATAATTTGGAAGTCGATATGATTTTCCGCACCCCCGGAATGCAGTTCGACTTACCTGAACTTCAAAAAGCCCGAGATAACGGCATCGTTGTAACAAGCGAAATGGAGGTTTTCTTTGACCTTTGTCCCGCTACCGTTTTTGCAGTTACCGGTTCGGACGGTAAAACCACCACAACCACGCTTATCGCCGAAATGTTAAAGGCAGAGGGCAAAAATGTCTTCATCGGCGGCAATATCGGAACTCCGCTTTTGCCCGAAATTGAAAAAATGACCAAAGATGATTTTGTTGTTGTCGAGCTTTCATCTTTCCAGCTTATCTCAATGCGTAAAGGCCCTGATGTTGCGGTCGTGACCAACGTTGCACCAAACCACCTCGATGTCCACAAGGATATGGACGAATATGTCGGTGCAAAGAAGAATATTTTACTTCATCAAAATGCATTTTCACGTTCAGTTTTAAATTTGGATAATGACATTACCGCAGGTTTCAGTGATGACGTCAGAGGTCAGGCTTTATATTTTTCTATGAATCAGCCAATCAAAAATGGAGCATGGCTCGGTAAGGATGGTTATCTCAATCTTTCATACCGCGGTATCTCTGTTCCGCTTTTGCACAAGGACGATATTGCGATTATGGGTGACCATAATGTTGAAAACTACCTCGCCGCCATTTCGGCAGTTTGGGGTTATGTCGGTGCTGACAGTATTGTTAAGGTAGCACACGAATTTACCGGTGTTGAGCACCGCATTGAGTTTGTTCGTGAAATAAACGGTGTGCGTTATTTTAATGACTCAATCGCATCAAGTCCGACAAGAACAATCGCTTGCTTAAAGGCGTTTAATGACAAGGTTATTTTGATTGCAGGCGGTTACGACAAGCATATCCCGTTTGAGCCTATGGCACCTTACGTTGTGGAAAAGGTCAAGTTGCTTATCTTAAACGGACCGACAGCTGATAAAATCGAAAAAGCAATTAAATCTGATGAAAACTATACAAACGGACAGCCGAAAATTGTCCGCGTTAAAGATATGGAAGAAGCCGTTTTGGTGGCTCAAGAAATGGCGGTTTCGGGCGATATTGTAGCATTGAGTCCGGCCTGTGCAAGTTTTGACGCTTACCCAAATTTTGTTGCCCGCGGCAAGCATTTTAAGGAATTAGTAAATAATCTGTAATTTGGAGAAACTATGCAAACTGTTAAAAGTGTCTTAAAAGATTTAAGTGAGGCTGACTTTATCGGCGGTGTGGGAAGTGCTATCGACATTGCCGAAAAGTACCTTTCAAAATATTGTACTGTACGCCGTGAGGGAAATAATCTTATCGGTGAAATCAAGGGCAAAGCAGATTATACTGTTCTATTAGACGCTCATCTTGACCAAATTGGTATGGTTGTAACATCGGTACAAGGTGGATTTTTAAAGGTTGCCCAAGCCGGCGGAATTGACAGCAGAATGTTAGCCGGAATGAGGGTTACCGTTTACGGTAAAGAGATAGTCAGCGGTGTATTTTGCAGCACTCCGCCTCATTTAGGAAAATCCAACGCCGTCATAAAAACTGAGGATATGTATATCGACACAGGTTTAGGTGATAAAGCAAGTGACGTCATTTCGGTCGGTGACCGCGTTGTTTTCTCTGCCGATTTTACAGAATTAGCAGGGGATAAGGTTACAGGAAAATCATTAGATGACCGTGCAGGCTGTACAGCACTTATAAAATGTGCAGAAATGTTGTCAGGCAAGGAATTACCCTGCAACGTAGTGTTTTTATTAAGCGATATGGAAGAATTGGGAGGTATGGGTGCTAAAACTATGAGTTTTGGCATCACACCCGATGTTGCTGTTGCGGTTGACGTGAGTTTCGGCAACGCACCCGACATTTCGCCTGATAAAACCGGTGTTTTAGGTAGCGGTGCGATGATTGGAATTTCACCTGTTCTGTCAAATTCTGTTACAAACAGCCTTAAAGAGATTGCAAATAACAATCAAATTAAACACCAATTTGAAGTTATGGGAGGCAAAACCTCCACAAATGCAGATAAAATCGTCGATACAAAATGTGGTATCCCGACAGGTCTTTTGTCAATACCGCTTCGTAATATGCACACACCGGTTGAGGTTATTGATGTAAACGACATTTTGTCGGTTGCCGAAATTGTGGTAGACTTTGTTTTAACTCGCGAGGTGAAATAATGGAAAATTTAAAATTACTTTGTGAGTTGAATGCACCCTCCGGTCATGAAGACGCGGTAAGGGATTATGTTATCGAGCAGATTAAAGATAAGGCTGAAATTTCGGTTGACGCTTTGGGTAACGTTATTGCCTTTGTTAAGGGCAAAAACAGAGCTAAAAAGAAGGTAATGGTCGATGCTCACATGGACGAGGTCGGCTTTATTGTCACATATATAACGGTTGACGGTATGCTGAAATTCACTACTGTCGGTGGAATTAATACTGCGGTTATGCTGGCACGTAAGGTTAAATTTTTGAACGGTGTAACGGGTGTTATAAGTTCAAAACCCGTTCATATGCTATCATCTGCCGAAAAAGAAAAAATGCCCGAGGAAGACGCACTGTATATTGACATTGGTGCAGATTCTAAATCAGAGGCAGAAAGTTTAGTTTCGGTTGGTGACTGTGCGGTATTCAGCGAGCCTTTTGGTAAAATGGGTGACCTTATCATATCAAAAGCAATTGACGATAGAGCAGGTTGTCAGGTTTTACTTGACATCATAAATTCAGAACCGGAATACGATTTTTACGCATCGTTTTCGGTAAACGAAGAGGTTGGTGCCGGCGCTAAAACTGTTGCGTATGCAATTGACCCTGATTTTGCTATTGTCGTCGAGTCTACAACTGCTGCCGATATTGTAGGCGTTCCTGACGACAAAAAGGTTTGCCATGTCGGTGAAGGTGCGGTACTTTCATTTATGGACCGCGGCACGCTTTATGACAAGGATTTGTTCGACAAGTCTTTGGCGTTGGCTAAAGAAAAGGGAATAAAAGCACAGGTTAAATCTTTCGTTGCAGGCGGAAACAACGCCGCCGGCATACATCAGTCGCGTGGTGGGGTTCGTACCGTTGCAGTGTCGGTGCCGTGCAGGTATATTCACTCGGCATCATCTGTGGCAAGCGTTGATGATATAAAATCAGTACGTGATTTAACCTATGCACTGATAAATAAAATAGCTTCGGGTGAAATGAATTGATTGAGCGGATTGAAAGTTTACCCGAAGTACTGCAAAAAAGCATTTTTACGGCGAGAATTGAGGCACTTTTAAACACCTACCGTAACTCAATAGGCGTAGAGTTATTCGCCCAAACTGTCAAAGGTGAAGTGACGGCGGTTTTTGGCGGTATGGACAACTCTGTCACGTTGATTTGTCTTGATAATGCTGATTTTGATGAATTAAATTCGTATTTTTCGTTTTGTAACGCTATTGTTTTTTGCGACGGTGAGGTATCCGAAAGACTAAATGCAAAACGAGTTAATAAGGCTTTGCTTTATCAGTATAGTAAGGCGGTAAAACCTACCGATTTTCCTTATGAAAACGGGCATAAAAGCATTACCGATGTGTATAAATTACTTGAAAAAGGGACAGACGGTGATATTGATTTGCCACCCTTCGAATTTTGGTATACCGATTTTTGTTTGAGGTTTAATCATAATTCAGCCGAGTATTTTATACTTGACAATGCCGTTGCCGTAGCCGGTTTTATGACCGAGGGCTATTCGCTTATAACCGGTGTTGCGGTTGACAGTGATGACCGCGGTAAAGGCTTGGGTAAAACGGCAGTATCGGGGCTTATACATAATATTATTTGTAAATATCCTCAAAGTAGAATCTTTGCTTCGACAGTGAATGCCGGCGGATTTTATGAGGCTTTAAATTTTAAACACTGTGGCAATGTTGCCGTTTGTGAGTTTTAGGAGATATAAAGATGGACTTTTTTAAGGTTGACAGCAGAATTAAATCAGTTTCCGACAAGGCGTTGGCTAAAGCCGAGAAAACCTTTAGAGAAATTGAAAAGATAACCGAATATAATCAACAAAAAGTGTTGTCGGCGTTTATAAATAACGGCGTTGCAGAGACACATTTTGTACCGTCTACCGGCTACGGGTATAACGACCGCGGTCGCGAGGTTTTAGAGCAGGTTTTTGCCGAGTGTGTGGGTGCTGAAAGTTCGATTTTCAGACATACTTTTGCTTCGGGCACTCATACACTTACCGTAATGCTGTTCGGTATTTTGCGTCCGGGTGACAATCTGCTTTGTTTAACTGGCCGTCCTTACGATACACTTATTGGTGTTTTGGGAATTGACGGTCACGTTGACGGCTCGTTAAAGGATTTCGGAGTTAATTATGACGAAGTTCAATTAAAGAGCGACGGCACACCCGATTTAGCCGGGATTGGGTCGGCTTTGAAATCAAAAAAATATGCCGTTGCATACATTCAGCGTTCACGCGGTTACAGTTTAAGACCAAGTTTGTCGGTCGAAAAAATCGGTGAATTGGCAAAATTGGTGAAAAAAATATCACCCCAGACAGTTGTTATGGTAGACAACTGCTATGGCGAATTCGTAGAAGAAAAAGAGCCTTTAGAGGTTGGAGCCGATATTATGGCAGGCTCGCTCATTAAAAATCCGGGCGGTGGAATTGCACCTTGCGGCGGATACATCGCAGGACGTGGCGATTTGGTCGAAAAATGCGGTTACAGGCTTACTTGCCCTGGCGTAGGTTTAGAGGTTGGTGCAACATTAGGACACACGAGAGAACTGTTTATGGGGCTATTTTCAGCACCTCACGTTGTTGGCGAAGCACTTAAAACGGCAGTGTTCACTGCGGCACTGTTTGAGGAACTTGGGTTTATTGTAACGCCTGCATCTAACGAGAAAAGAGCCGATATTATTCAGTCGGTTATTACCGGTAATCCCGAAAGTCTTATTGCGTTCTGCCGCGGTATTCAAAGCGGTTCACCGGTTGATTCATTTGCCGCACCTGAACCGGACGATATGCCCGGATATGACAGTAAGGTTATTATGGCGGCGGGCGCTTTTACATTAGGTGCTTCTATTGAGCTGTCTGCCGACGCACCGTTAAGAGAGCCGTTTGCCGTTTGGATGCAGGGCGGTCTTAACTTCCATAGTGCTAAGGTTGGTATTATGCTGGCGGCACAAAAAATGCTCGAAGAAGGTTGTTTAAATATTTGAGTTAAATAAAAATGATTATAGAGTGAGGATGTTTTATTTTACAAGTGCTTTAATCTTTGATATAATAATATTAAAGAGGTGGGTTAGTGATTAAAAATATATTATCTTTAATTTTGTGCATATTGATATTAGTTTGCTTTGTGTCTTGCGGTGAGAACACTGACGACGATGCATTATCAACCGAAAATACAAGTCAAAATAAAACGAATAATGAATCAATTGTTATTTTTGATACTGAAAACGTTAAACGTATCACTTTCTACTCCTACTATGGTGATGGTAAAGGTAGTGACGTTCCTGCCGAAAATTTAGATGAAATTATAACTTGGCTTGATTCGTTCAAGGTTGGCGAAGAAGTCCCTATACCGCCGCCACCAGGAACAAATACTCATTATATAGAAATAGAGTATTTAGATGGAAGAATAGTCAAGGAAGGGATGGACACTACAGCTGTCAACGAAGTTGCGTATTATATTAAGGGCGACCACAGACCCGAATGCTATTGGGAAATTATATCAAAAACATCGTTGAATTAATGGTTTGTTTTTGGTACTGCATAAGTGGAAAAAAGTAATTATTTTTTCTTTTTTGTACTGTCCGCACAAAATGGGGCAGTTCAATTACACATCCTTTTTACTGTTTTTATAAGTACAATTTCCAGAGGTCGTTTTTTTGATTTACAGTATTTTTGCTTTTGTATTAACTTCGTTTCTGCCGTGGTTGTAGAACTTGCGGTTGTCGAGTGCCCACATTTTGTTGGTGTAATCACCTGATTCTACGTTCCCGATAGCCTCGGTCAATTCATAAACACGGGCGTCCATTAAGTCAAGTTCGCTTAAAAGCTCTGCCTCTAAAAACATCGGTTTTACTGCGGCACCGAATTCCGGCTCTCCGTGGTGGGAAAGTACCATATGCTGAAGCAAAAGTTTTGTTTCTTCGGATGTGCCTAACTTTTCAGCAAAATTGCCGATTATCATAGCACCTTTTGCTAAGTGTCCTACCAAGTTACCCTCTAATGAATAGCCACTTGCAGTGCCTGCGTCATTGACGATAAACTCATCGGTTTTTGCTATATCGTGGAGCATTGCACCGGCAATAAGTAAATCAGCATTGACCGAAGGGTATATTTTTGCAACACTTTGAGCCAAACGGACAATGGAAAGCGTGTGATACAATAGACCGCCGCGAATTGCGTGGTGAAGCCTGAATGCTGCAGGCCAAAATACCAACTTTTCTTTATATACGTTATATATTGCTACAACTATATTCCGAATTTCGGCGTTTTCAATATTTTCGGCAATCAGCATTAATTCTGAAAATAACTGCTCACCGCTGACATCGGCAGAGGGGACAAAATCTGACGGGTCAACACCGTCTGTAGGTAACGCCTTGCGGATTTTTTCAATTCTTAACTGGTCAACACCGTTATAAGGACTCACAGTACCGCGTACCTTGACGATAGTTCCGGGTTCAAAAACACCTTGAATTTCCTCGTGATAGTCCCACAATTTTGAAGAAATCTCACCGGTTTTATCGCTTAAAACCAAATCAAGATACGGCATACCTTTTGCCGTGATTTTTCGCTCGGCAGACTTAACCATTAAAAAGGCGTCAGTAGCACCGTTAGTTCCGAATTCCATATATAAATCCTCGTTTCAACTGTAATTCATAAATTTATTATACAATATTTAAAAAGGTTTGTAAAGCAAAAAGAAAGCCGCTCAAATTGTTGTGTTTGAGCAGCTTTATAAATTTAAATTATGCTTGTTCGTCGAACTTTACGGGTGTGCCGCCCAATTCATCAGACTTGAATGCGGCTTCCATAACCTTCATTACACGGCGAACCTGTTCTAATGTTACCAATTGCGGTTCTATGTCGTCAATTGCTTTAACCAAGTTGCGGTAGAAATCGTGAACATCACTTAAAGGTTTCTCAACCTCGTATGTATCGGTGGTGATTTCGTCACGCGGTGCCATTGTTTTGGTGATACCTGCGGCAGTCTGTACCGGTAAAACATCATTTTCGTGCCATGCCTTGCACTTCACAACCTTTGCCTTTTCACGCCAATCCGAAATCAGGGCAGTACCATTCTTGCATTGCATATAGAATCTCGGAAGTGCGATAAAGTTGAATGTACCAACCTCAATAAAGGCAGTTTTGCCGTCAACAAATTTAATGGTAAGCTTAAATCCGTCGTCAACTTCGTCGTTGGTTATATGTGAGCAGTTGCAGGTAACGGTGTCAATGTCGCTTGTAATAAGGAATAACATCTGGTCGATAAGATGCACACCCCAGTCAAGAATCATACCGCCGCCATATGCCTTTTGGCAACGCCAGTCGCTCGGGATTCCTCGTGAACCGTGAATACGCGACTCAACATTAATAACTTCACCGATGTCGCCCGACTCAATAATTTTCTTCATTCCCAAGAAGTCAACATCCCAACGGCGATTCTGGTGAACGGTGAATAATTTACCGCTTTCTTTAGAAGCAGCAATCATTCTGTCAAGAGCCTTAACCGACATTTCAACCGGCTTTTCGCAAACAACGTTTTTGCCGGCTTTTAGTGAGCGTACAACAATATCCTCGTGGACATCATTAGGTGTTGCACAAACAACAACGTCAACATCAGGGTCTGCCAAAACAGCCTCAAAAGACTCATAAACATGGATACCCTTACTGCGTGCGTACTCACAACGGGCTTCCTTAATATCGTAAATACCGGCTAAAGACACAACGTCACTTTTTAAAGCGTGGTCGCCGTGCCAACCACCCTGTCCGCCAAAGCCGACAATAGCAATGTTCTTTTTCATTTTAATTACCTCAATGTGTCAAATAGATGCACTCAAAATCCCTCGTGCAGGATTTCGGAGTGAAGTGTGCCACCGCCCGAAGACGGTGGCATTTTTAAAATATTTTAAATTAAACTTCAGGAATAACGATTTCGATTTCCTTGCCCAAAGCTGCCGACTTGTTGATACCATCGATAATAGCTTGGTTGATAACGATTTCGCTTGAAGGAACAGTAGCCTTGCCGCCCTCTTTAATAGCGTCAACAAAAGCACGTAACTTCTGAGCGAAAAGGTTGGTTTTGGTAGGAATAAGCGGAACCTGATACTCAACAGTGCTGCCTGCAACAGTCTTGTAAACGGTCAACGGCTTATCAAATTCACCGTTCCAGCATTCGGTAGAAGGAATTCTCAAACCGCCTTCGGTACCGAGGATAAGTGCGTCACCGCAAGTATCAATATGCTCTGCACAAGAAATTCTGAAGTCGAGAATAATATCGCCTTCCAAACGGACGAATGCAGCTGCAAAGTCATCAACGCCGAACTTTTCAGCATATTCGGGGTGGGTGGGATAGTAATCAGGACGGGTGCCGAAGAAGTTAGAGGTGTAACCTGAAACGGTCAACGGCTTCGGATAACCTACTGCATTAAGAAGCATATCAAGTGAGTAAGAACCGATATCACCTACAGCACCGATACCGCCGGTTTCCTTTTCGATAAATGTGGTACCGAACGGGGTGGGGATACCGCGACGACGTCCGCCGCCAGCCTGCATATAGTAAACCTTACCGAGCTCGCCACTCTCAACGATTTTCTTAATCATCTTCATATTCTCACTCATTCTGGGCTGGAAGCCGATGGTGAGGATTTTGCCGGAAGCCTTTTCAGCCTTCATAACCTCGATAGCCTCATCCAATGTAACAGTGAAGGGCTTTTCGAGCATTACGTTTACGCCGTGGTTCAAAGCATTAATAGCCGGACCTGCGTGCTGGCAGTTGTAAGTACAGATAGAAACACCGTCAAGGTCTTTCTCTGCATCTAAAAGCTCTGCGTCGCTGTTGTAGAAGCGAATCTTTTCAACATCTAAGCCGTGCTTCTTTGCAAAAGCCTCTGCTTTGCCGGGAATAATATCAGCTAAAGCAACAACCTCAACGTCGGGCATATTCTTGTAGCCGTTTATATGAGAATCAGCAATCCAACCGGTACCGATAATACCGATTTTTACTTTTTTGCTCATATCAATTTCTTTTACTTCTTGGTTTTCTTTAAAAGCGTCCAAACCTGCCATAATAGTAACCTCCAAATTATAATTTTTGTAATTGATTCGTTATTTACTAAAACCGGGATTGCTTATCCGCGGTAAAAGTGCAAATTAATTAAAGGGACTTGATATACTTAATGCTCATCTCGGCACATTCCATAGAGGTTTTGCCCATAGACGCATTATCCTGTTCTACAATAACTGCCTCGGCACCGGCTTCTTCAGCAGCGGCCAAAATAGAAGCAACATCCTGAACACCGTAGCCTACCGGACGGAGTTCAAACGGAACTGCCGGAGTTTCAGCTACTTGTTCAACCTTACCGCCGTCAATCAAGCCGTACATATTGTTCGATTTGGAACCGACAAAGTCTTTAATATGTACCAACGGTGCACGACCGGTATATTTCTTAACATAAAGGGAAGGATTCTCACCGCCTACGTTTGCCCAACAGGTGTCAATCTGAGTTTGTAAGTCGGCAGGGTCAGTATCTGCATAAAGAATGTCGAGCTTATAATCGTCACCGACTTTTTCAAATTCAAAATCGTGGTTGTGGTAGCAGAGAACCATATCATATTTGCGAAGCTCTTTGGCTATAGTTTTAATGTTTTCAAGGAATTCTGCATATTTGTCGCCACCGGGCAAGAACTGACCGTCTATCCACGGGATGACCATATACTTACATCCGATGTCATGATATGTCTTAACAACACCTGCAACATCAGGCAATACAACATTAAGTCCTACGTGTGCGGAAAGCGGAGTTACACCTGCTTCTTTACAGATAGCTTTAACTTCTTCGGCAGAGTGGTCGTAGATTCCTGCGAATTCCACAATATCGTAGCCCATTGCACCGATAGCTTTAATTGTACCGGCAAAATCTTTTTCCAGAAAGCCTCTTACTGAGTATAACTGGATACCGACAGGTAATTTGTTCATAAATTTTCCTCCTTAAAGCAAATCGCTTTATTTATTTAGAGCAGACAGAAATTACATTATTTTAGTAATTTGTTGTATGCACGGCATAAAATTCTTGAAATTTTGGACAAAATAACCCAAAATTTAATCATTCTATACTTGCATTTTACCTCAATACAGAGTAAAATACAAGTCATAAAGAAGAAAAAAATAGACAAATATTGCACTGATTTTTTGTTGAATTTATTTATAATGATTTGCGGGAGGGGATAGTAGGTATGTATTTTGCTTTTGAGAAAAGACATGATGCTTATGCTGCACGCCGCGACAAACACTTATCACCCACACCGCATTTGCATGAACACATTGAAATCACGTTAACAACTTCAGGGTTAACAATTGCTAATGCCGACGCTATATCTGAAATTGTTGAGGCAGGCGACCTGTTTATTGCTTTTCCCAACCAAGTACATTATTATTTAGACCAAGAGCCATCGGTTGAATCGTCTGTTTTAATTGTTTCTCCCGATATAACTCCGGAATTTAACCGTATTTTTAAAACAAAGGTGCCTAAAAGTCCGGTTTTAAAAAACGCTACCCAGAATCCGCGTATTGTCACTGCTATTGAAAGTCTTGTGCAGTGTTCAGCGGAAAGAGGCGAGTATTCCGAAACAGAAGCAAAAGGTTGTATGCTTATTCTTTTAAGTGAGCTTTTCAGGAATATGGAATTAGTTGAAAAGGGTAACTATGACCACGACCTTGCGAAGGATATTATTTCTTACTGTTATGAGAATTACACTGCCGATATAAGTTTGCAGTCTATTGCCGATGCGTTGCACATCAGCCGTTGCTATATTTCGCGAATTTTCAGTAAAAGATTGCACATTAGTTTTAATGACTACATAAATTCATTAAGGATAAGACGAGCTTGTGAAATGCTGAAAGCAGGCGACTTGCCGGTGACTGAGATAGCTTATGCAGTGGGTTATAACTCGGTGCGTACATTCGACCGCTGTTTTATGACCGTTAGAGGTATGACACCAAAAGAATACAGATTGAAGGCATTGGGCAAGAAAACAAAAATCAGTTAAAATTCATAATAGTTTGATGATTGTTTCAATTTAGTCGGATTTTTCTTGCGATTTTTGACAAATTGAAGTATAATATATGAAAAAGTTAAAGGAGAAAATGTTATGATTAAAGAAAATCCTTTGGATACTCTGGTAGGAGGATATAGTAATACATCAATATTTAGGACAATAGCCTTTATTGGCGACAGTCTCTCATCTGGTGAATTTGAAACAGTAAACGCTGATGGAAAACCGGGATACCACGATTTGTATGAGTATTCTTGGGGACAATATATTGCAAGAAAAAATGGTCTAATTGCTTATAATTTTTCCAGAGGTGGAATGACAGCAAAATGGTATCTTGACAGCTTTGCGAATGAAAAAGATTTTTGGAATCAGGATAAGGCATGTCAAGCTTATGTTATTGCTTTAGGAGTTAATGACATCTACAATGAAAAAATGAAGATAGGTGACGCAAAAGACATAACAGCAACTGAATTTTCAGAGGAAAGACCTTTCATTAGCTACTATGCTGAAATCGTCAGAAAATACAAGGAAATCAGTCCGGATGCAAAATTCTTCTTTGTTACTTTCCCTAATGAAGGCGATAAAAGAGATAAAACACAAGCTGAGGGTATGGTAAATGCGTTATACGCTCTTGCGGAACATTTTGATAATTCTTATGTGATAAATCTATATAAATATGGTCCTTTGTATGATGAAGAATTTAGGAAGAAATATTTTTTGCAAGGACATATGAATCCAATGGGATATATTTTTACGGCAAATTTAATTGATTCATATATTGACTATATTATACGAACAAACGCTGAAGATTTTAAGTATGCGGGATTAATAGGTACGGGCATAGAATATTAATAATCTTTTCAGTTGAATGCTTAACCGCGTATAAATCCAGTAAAAATCGACGATAGAAAAAGCCATCCAAAAAGGCACTCTTTGTAAGGAAGATGCCTTCTTGGATGGCTTTGTTTTGTTTGTATGATTTTGGGTGAGGATTAGGTTTTAAATTTGCTCAGGCATAAAACCGTTGGGGGTTAGAATGAGTCTTTCTTTGAATCCGCACATCTTTGCGTATTTTATTGCAAGGTCTTGGTAATCACCCAAATTGTTTTTATTGTGGCAGTCACCGTTTATAACGATTTTACCGCCAAGTTTGAAGATTTCTTTTAAAATAAACTCGGCAGGGTAGGGTGAAGTACGGTAACCGCGTGTTATTGCACCGACATTGATTTCAAATGGCTTTCCGTACGGAATAAGTGCTTTTACGCATTTCAGTGCCGCTTGTTTGTAGCGTTCGGTTATAGGTCTTGGGTTGGTTTCGATGAATTTTGAAATCAGGTCAATATGACCAATAATATCGCAGTGAGTTTTATTAACAACATCGCTGACGAGAGCAAAATATTCTTCAGCAAATCCGTCAAAATCACCGTCAAAGTATTTTACAATCTGCTCGTCTAAGGTTTCAGGCTCTAGGTCAACCGATATATATTCACCGTTTTTGTATATATAATGTACC
>JAZRQE010000063.1:0-31219 GCA_045649545.1 Acutalibacteraceae bacterium | reverse complement strand
CGAAAAAGTAATGCGTTGCTAAACATCAGAGGCCCCTTTTAGGGGCTTCGCCAGTAATCACCCCTTCTAGGGGTGGTGTAAACCACTAGTTGAACTAGTGGTTTTTATCCATTGCGAAAGCAATGGTATATCATCACACGTCAGTGTGTATATCATCAACAACGGCGATGCCGTTGTTGTATCTCATCACGCTTTAGCGTGTATCAAAACGCTTTCGCAATGATGATATACAATTTCTTCGAAATTGATGATATGCAAAACTTCGTTTTGATGATATACAATGCTCCGCATTGATTTGTCACCGCTTTTATGTAATCCTAAGTCCAAGGGCGGTGATAACGGTTATAGAAAGTCGAAATAGTGTTTAAAAGCACTATTTCGACACCAAATCTTGACAGGTATGGGGTATTAGTGTAGTATTAAATGAAAAATGGGGGTAGGTTTATGAAAGACTTTCAAGAAAATATAGTTCCAGCATTCAACCAAAATAAAGGCGACGTGTTTCTTTATGAGAACGAGCAAGCAAAGCTAAAGGTGCTATTTGTTGGTAACTCTATAACCAAGCACTCGCCCAAAGCGGAAATTGGTTGGTATAATGACTGCGGTATGGCGGCATCTTCTGCCGATAAAGACTATGTTCATTTACTCGTAAAAAGACTAATGAGGTATGATAAAAACGTATCGTATGGTATAGCACAGGTGGCACAGTACGAGCGTATGTTCTTTGAAAAAGCAGCTAAGGATGATTATCAGGCGGCGGCAGATTATAATGCCGATATAGTAATTATGTTCTATGGTGCAAACGTTGCTAAAGAATATGATGAAATGGAAAACCCACCAAAAACCTTTGGCGAGGCTTACGAGGATATGAGAAATCTTTTTAGTCACAACGGTAAGGCAAAAGTACTTCTTTCAATGGGCTTTTATATCAGACCGAAACTTGAAGAAGAAAAGCGTGCAGTAGCTCTAAAATATGGCGACGTATTTATTGATATAAGCGATATTTATAGCCGTGAGGATACACACGGAAAGTTCAACCACCCAAGTGATATTGGTATGCAGGCAATAGCAGATAGATTTTGGGAGCATCTTGAACCCGTAGTAAAACAACTATTGAACAAATAAAAAATAATCATCTTTCAAATTCGAAACATTCATGTTCGATTAGAATGAGGATTTTTTATCCATTGCGAAAGCAATGGTACATCATCACGCTTTAGCATGTATCAAAACGCTTTCGCAATGATGATATACAACTTCTTCGAAATTGATGATATGCAAAACTTTGTTTTGATGATATACAATGCTTAGCATTGATTTATTACCGCTTTTATGCTATAATAAATTCAGAAAGGCGGTGGCGATATAAAAAAGATTATTGCAATACTGTTTTCTTTATTTATCGCGTTGACTTTTTCAGGCTGTGAAGATGTACCCAAACCGCAAATTACAGAAAGTGAATTTCCGTTTGAAATTGTATACGAGATAGACGGTCAGGTAATAACAGTAAATGACGTTTATGTTTGCGAATTTGATGGCTTTGATTGGAACGAAGGCGTTGGCAAACACAGAAAATGGAAAGGTTATATAAAAAGCTCTGGAGCGGAAGAGCTTGTCCTGCTTGAAGACGGTGATTTAAAATTAGCTGTTAGTGTAGGTTTCCCCGAATATTATATGAGCGACCAATCCATAACACAAATCAAAGAACTGACGCCCTCCATATATTATATAAAACCGAATGAATTGGGTGGCACTACCTCGGGTTCTTTGGATATAGAACCATTGCTAGAACAGTATAAATTAAAGCTTGTAAGTTGGAATTTCTCAGAACCAATTCAGAATTCTTTTGAATAAGTCGGCATCTTTTTCGTTTGTATTATTCATTTTTCATCATTCATTATTCATTAAATAAAACGGATTTTCGAATGAATAATGAAGAATGAAGTCGCTCACTTTGTTCGCTGATGAATAATGAATAATTATTGCGCCTCCACCGCTTTTATGCTATAATACACCCAAGGCGGTGAGTTGATGAAAAAGAAAATAATTATCATTTTAGCAAGTATAGTTTTAATTTTCGTTGCTTTTATATGTGTTTTCAAGTATTATCATCCCACACATTTTGCCTATAATGATAGATTTATAATAGGTAACACTCAAGAAAAAATTGAGGAAAAGTATGGTGAATTTAATGGAACTCGTATAAACAGTGACGGAGAAATAACTTACGGAGTTTATATGATTCGTGATAATACGCCTGAATGGATAATGAGTTATGATGATTCTTTATGGTATGAAATTTATTTTGAAGGCGGAGTGGCTGTTAATGTAAAGCTGCGCGAGGGTTATATAGGCGGTTAATTGCATAAATAACATTATTTAATAAGAAAATCAGGTTTTTAGACCAGTTCTTTTCTGGTCAGTAGAGACAGAAAAAACTCCTTGAGATTTCTCAAGGAGTTTTTTCAATGATGTTTGCCTTGCGGCAAATGGTGTCGTTTCACTAATGATGACGGCTTCGCCTAATGATGTCGCTTCGCTAATGTTTTGGGCAAACATCGCATCATTGCGAATGAAATGAGCAACATCATATTTGCGAAGCAAATGCATCATATCGCCGTAGGTGATGCCTCATTAAACCTTGCAACTCCACCACTTTTATGCTATAAAAAAAGCCGTGAATTTCACGGCTTTTTAATTTATATTATCATCAATAAAAATTAAAACATCTTCAACTCTACAATGTAAAATATTGCATAAGTCATTAAGTGTTACGGTGCTTATGGGTCTATTGTGTTTTAGCCTGTCAAGTAGACTGCGGCTTATTCCATATTCATTTATTAATTTGTAGGTAGAAATATTTTTTTCTTTTAGAGTTTTATATAAAGGTTCGTAAGAAATCATATTATCACCTCTTATACATTATGATAATTTATACTCTTTTACTTGACAATTCTCTATAAAACGAGTATAATGTTGTATGCTCTATAAATAGAGTATTAAGTTTAAGGGGAGAGAACATGAACAAATATGATGTTTTGAGTTTCTTGAATGAACGTATTCAAAGGGAATTGGATAATGATTATGGTATTAGTAAACAAAGAAGAAACTATTTAAACATGCTTGAGGCTGTAACAGAGGATGATATTAGTTTTGGAGATTGTCCAAATTATTTTCATGCTTATTTAAAATGTAATTCAACGGGTGTTGGAACTAGTAGTTTTGAAGGTAGCAAAACACAGAGAACAGTTTCAATGGATTATAATACCGATGAGTATCTTTTTATTGATGGTCACGAAAGTACAGCAGTAAAAGGTCTTGAGATTTTTTATTTAAAGCCTGATGAAGTTGTTAATTATTATTCTAAAAAAGATATGAAGAAGATAGCTAATTCATATGGCATTAAATTACATCATCAGCAATTCAGTGATTTAAATATAACGCTAAACAATCATAGGGTTAATCGGTATACTGCTAATATTACAAAAGGGCCTTTTTCTTATCCTATTCGTCCGATTTTTGTATCGGTATTTGATGTAGAACAACCGATATTAGTGGGTTATGTGTACGAAAAAGAAGAAGAAGAATACATAATTATAGAGCTTGAAGAGTCAAGATTAAAAGGCAAAAACAAATCGGGTTGTTCACCATGGATGCTATTAGGAATAATTTTCCCACCAATACTTATTATTGCTATTATAGTTATGCTTTATAGAACAATTAATAACTAATTAACTTAAAAAGGAGAACAAAAATGAAAACTATAGATTTTATATCAACTTTATTATATGATAGTAAAACAGCAGAGCCTATAAACAACAAAGCTGATTATACCCGTGTGAAAAAATGGGTAAAAAAAGCGACTAAACTATATACTTCTTTTTCGATTATTGCCGTTATCATAACAATTATGATTTCGATTGGTTCATCAAGTTTAGAAGTTCCTAAAATTATTATCTTGTTTGTTAGTTTGTTAACCGGCTGGGGCTTTGCAACAATGTTTTTGAATTTTAAATTAATGATTAAATCTTTGTGGAGTAGTGGTGTGTCGGGGTATCGAACTGGTGAACAAATTCAAACAAAACATGTGACTGTTACGCATGAATACAGTAATAGATATAAAGTTACAACTAATACAGAGAATGAAGGCTGTATTGTCTCAATGATATATGTATTTATTAACTTTTTTGTTTGGTCTTTTTTGTGTGTTTATGTTTGTCCATTCTTAACATTTAGAAAGATAGCCAGTAGTAAGCAAAATCTCGAAAAATTTAAAACAGCAAAAGTGTAAAATTTGCTTTTAATAAGAAAAAGTACATATTACGGTAGGGATTGCTAAAATATAAGCAGTTTAAATAGATAAAAATATAAAAATGTTCAGTTTTCAACCACATTTCATTCGTGTTATTAAGTTCAAACTACCTAAAAAACAAAGCACTTCTTTTGAAGTGCTTTTTTTATCCAAGCCGACAAGCTCGGTATATCATCACACCTTTAGGTGTGTATTTCTGCGGCTTGATGATTCTTAATTTTGCAAGTATTCTCAGATAAAGCGAAAATCAATTATAAGTTTGTTATAGGAGTTACAAAAAACGTGAAAAAGGTTAAATTTTCTAAAAAAGACCTTGACAAAACAAGAAAAAACAATTATACTATATCAAAGTTAGCGGTGGCTAACTATATTTTAGGGTTAATAGTTAGCAAAAACTAACTGTTTATAACACGGTGGTAGTAATTATGAATTTGAGAGAAGCAGAAGAGGGAAAAGAATATATTATAAGCCAAATCAACACAGATGATGAGGAACTGAATGCTTTCTTGTTCTCTCTCGGCTGTTACAGCGGCGAAACCATCACTGTAATTGCACACCGCAAGGGTGGCTGCACCGTTTCCATTAAAGACGGGCGTTACAACATTGATGTACAATTGGCAGAAGCCATCATTGTATAGTGCAAAAGAATAAGCCGAGGCTTATTTTTTTAGTACATTGGTTAGCACAGGCTAACTTGAGTTGCAAATTTATCTTAAAGGTTTTATATAAGGTTAAGAAGTAGGAGGACACATATATGAGAATTGCTTTGACAGGTAACCCAAACTCAGGCAAGACTACAATGTTTAATTGCTTAACCGGTCGTAATGAAAGGGTTGGTAACTGGGCAGGTGTTACGGTAGACAAGAAAGAACACACGATTAAGAAGGTGTATACCGACGGTAAACAAATTACTGCCGTTGACCTTCCCGGTGCATATTCAATGTCGCCGTTTACAAGTGAAGAAAGTGTTACAAGCTTTTATGTTAAGAACGAAAATCCCGATGTTATTATCAATATCGTTGATGCAGATAATTTAAGCCGCAGCCTTTTTTTTACCACTCAGCTTTTAGAACTTGGAATTCCTGTTGTAGTAGCACTCAATAAGAGCGATATTAACAAGAAAAAGGGCAACAAAATTGATGCGGATGCTCTTTCACGAAAGCTCGGTTGTCCCGTTATAAAAACTGTTTCCACTTCGGCAGACGGACTGAAGGCACTTATTGAAGCCGCTGTAGCACAGGTGGGTAAAAAGCAGACTGCTCCTTACATACAAGACGATATTAATCTGACCGACAAAGCTTTGGTAGAAGTGGCAGACCGCAAGCGTTTTAAATTTGTAAATAATATTGTAAAAGATGTTGAAACCCGTAAGGTTTTAACTAAGGATAAGAATATCGGTGATGAGATTGACACTGTTCTCACGAACAAGTGGCTCGGCATTCCGATTTTTGCCGCTGTTATGTTCCTTGTGTTCTACATTTCGCAGACTGCACTCGGCACTTGGATTGCCGAAGGTGTAGAGGTTGGTGATACCTTTATCCCCGGACTTGTTCCGCTTCTTGAGATTTTCCAAGGCTTCATAGCCGGACTTCTTGAAAATGCCAATCCGTTGATTTCTGCTATTCTTGTTGACGGTGTTATCGGTGGTGTGGTTGCTGTAGTAGGCTTCCTGCCCCTCGTTATGGTAATGTACTTCCTCATTGCTCTTTTAGAGGATTGCGGATATATGTCCCGTGCGGCAGTTGTGCTTGACCCTATTTTCAAGAGGGTTGGTCTTTCCGGCAAATCGGTTATTCCTTTTGTTATCACTGTTGGTTGTGCTGTTCCCGGTATCATAGCCAGCCGTACCATCCGCAACGAGCGTGAACGTAGAGCGACTGCTATGCTTGCTCCCTTTATGCCTTGCGGTGCGAAGATTCCTGTTATTTCGCTGTTCGCAGGTGCATTCTTTGAGAATGCTTGGTGGGTTAGTGCGTTGATGTACTTTGCAGGTATTGCTCTTATTTTCCTCGGTGCATTGCTCATTAATGCGATTACCGGTTATAAGGCAAGAAAATCATTCTTCATCATCGAGCTTCCCGAATATAAGGTTCCATCTTTTTGGGGTGCATTTAAATCTATGTGCAGTCGTGGTTGGGCTTATATTGTAAAAGCCGCCACTATTATCCTTCTTTGCAATATGGCAGTACAGTTGATGCAGACATTTACTTGGAGCTTTAGTGTTGCCGAAAGTGCAGATTCCTCTATTCTTGCTTCTATTGCCTATCCCTTTGCATATCTGCTTGTTCCGATTGTCGGTGTACTCTCTTGGCAGTTGGCAGCGGCGGCTATCACCGGCTTTATTGCAAAGGAGAACGTTGTTGGTACCTTAGCCGTTTGCTTTGTTGGTCTTAATAACCTTATTGACACCGAAGAACTTAAAATGATGGAGGGTGCAGGTGCAGAGGTTGCAGGTATTATGGCGATTACTAAGGTTGCGGCTCTTAGCTATCTGATGTTTAACCTTTATGCACCGCCTTGCTTTGCGGCTATCGGTGCTATGAATGCTGAAATGAAGAGTGCAAAATGGCTTTGGGGCGGTATTGGGCTACAGCTCGCAGTAGGTTATACCGTAGCATACCTTGTTTACACCATCGGCACTTTGATTGTTGGCGGCACGCTTAATATTGGTGCGGCTATCGGCGGTCTGATTGCTGTTGCAGTAATGATTGCCGTTATAATCGGTCTTATTGTGAATACCAACAAGAAGATAAAGTTTGAGTATGCATTAAAGGATGCGAAAAAACTAAAATATCACAGTTAGGATTATAGTTATGGAAAATGTCATTGTTGTTTTGATTTTGCTTGCGATTGTAGCAGGTATTATATGGTATCTTATTCGTGCGAAAAGAAAAGGAGAGAAGTGCGTTGGCTGTCCCTATGCTAAGCAGTGCGGCAGTAAATGCAACGGTGATTGTTCCGGTAAATCAAACAACAAATAAATCCATACTTAAGAAAATAGAAAGTGGTGGCAGGGAGATATAAATCTCTCTGCCACCATTTTCTTGTTATTTATTTTCTTTTTTTAATCTTGCTTTGGCTTCTTCGACGGTTTCATCGTCTTTTGTGAGATAAGCGTCTATAAACTTATCTTCTATTTTAGTGTAGCCGTCAACAACTCCTTGTTCAATTTTTTTATAACCGTCTACTACTCCTTTTTCAATCTTCTTGTAGCCGTCGGTTACTGCCTCAGCGATTTTTTTATTTGCTTTTACAATTTTTGATTTAGCCATATCTATGTGTTTTCCTCCTATAAGATTGATTCCGAGAAGCAGTACGACAATCCATACTACGGTTCCCGTAAAAATGTTTAGTATTAAGATTTCTGTCACTTCCATTCCCGGAAAAGACACGAGCATTGACCTCTGCATTGTGTAAATTGAAACACAAGCATCTGCCAACGAGATATTGCGGAGTGTCTTTAGTATCTCAGAAGCGGAACGCTTTGCTTTTATCATGCCGATAATTGCAACGGTAATTTTAGTGAATGTATATGTGGCAATGGTAATCATAATTACTTCGTGGAACGCTGTGCCGCGTTCTTTTAGTGCTGACAGAACATTCACGCCCACTATACAGAAAGAAAGTACAACCAATAAAATTCCCGTGATACGCCGTGCAAAAAGTTCGGTATCATAGTTGCCACTTGCTTTTCGTCTTATCTGCAACACAGAATATCGGGTGACAGTCAGCACAGCATAATACGCACCTACCGTAATAAACCACCACGAGGGGGTAAGAAAACCAATAATACAGTTAGCCATTGCATAAGTGACGTTAAACGCAAGGCTTGTATAAGGGTTTCTTACAAAACTTAATGCTTTCATTTGATACCTTTAATCATCGGAATGAGAGCAATCAGCATTATGATGCCGAGCAGACCAACGAGTGTTCCCCAAATAATCTGCTGCCATACAAGGCACATACACATACCTACACCAAGCACCAATGCGGCAATAATAGCGTATATGGTGCGAAGCACATTCTTTCCACTCATCTTCGGTAACTTTTTGTTTTCCATCTTGGACCAGATAAGCACAGTAATAACGCTTAAAATGATACCGATAGCACCGAAAACAACACCCTCTGTAAAGGCGTTCCATTCCGGCAAAAGTGCCATACACATACCGAGTGCGAAAAGCACCCCACTTACAGTTCCCATAATAAGTGCAACAAAACTACTCTTTTTCATCTTAAAATCCCCTTTCATTAAGCCGACACTTGTGTTTTTATTGCATTTATAGTATAATATTTCTTGAAATATCGAACAATCATCAAATGAGCAACAAGTGTTGGAATAAAAGAAAAAGTGACCATCAATTTATTTAAAAATATTGGTTTAATAGGAGAGAAAACTATGAATGTAAAGAACAACAAACGCCGCAGAGAGTCACAAGAGAAAATAGAAAGGGCATTTATTGAATTACTGCAAACTCGTGAAATTAAAGAAATAACCGTTTCGGATATTATCAAAAGTACAGGGCTCAAC
Source organism: Acutalibacteraceae bacterium (assembly GCA_045649545.1). Taxonomy (GTDB): domain Bacteria; phylum Bacillota; class Clostridia; order Oscillospirales; family Acutalibacteraceae; genus UMGS172. The sequence continues at coordinate 22,379 of JAZRQE010000063.1, read as the reverse complement.
CGAAGCACCTTCTATGCGAATTATATCGATATATTTGACCTCGCCGATAAGACCAGAGAAAAACTCGAAAACGACTTCAGCAATTTGTTTGCCGATTACGACTATTTTAATGAGCGTTCCGGTGCATTAAAGATGTTTACTCATATTAAGGATAATCAGATTTTCTATAAAACATATTTTAAACTGTGCTATGATGATAAGTATCTTGTTTCGATATACGATACCAAGCGAGCCGAAAAGGAGCACATAGATAATAATATTAAGTATCATATCGAGTTTTTCAGAAACGGACTAAATGCTATTATTAAATTGTGGCTTGCAGGCGGTTGTCAGGAATCGCCCCAAGAAATGGCTGAAGTTTTGAAGCAAGAGTACAGAGGACGGTAAAGGTTTGTTTAATTATACACAAACGCAATTTTAAGCAGGGAGATATAAATCTCTCTGCCACTTTTTTGACAAACTTGTTGACATTTCAACAAGTTTGTGCTATACTTTGTACTTGTTGAGATTTCAACAAGTGCTTTGGAGGTTACATTATGCAAGAAAGATTTGAAACTTTTACAGTTTTAATTAACCGAATCAGTCGTAATATTCGCAAAATCAAGAATCAAGAAATGGCAGAATATAATTTGAGAAGTGCACACATTTCCTGCCTTTACTATCTTTATACAAATAAGGGTGCAACAGCAACTGATTTGTGTGAGCGTTGCGAGGAAGATAAAGCGACTATTTCCCGTGCACTTGATTTTCTTGAAACCAATGGTTATCTGACCTGTGAATCCAAGAGTATCAAGAGATATAAAAGTCCGCTTGTTTTGACCGACAAAGGAAATGAGATTGGCAAAAAGATTGCGGATAAAATTAGTGGTGTACTTGATAAAATCAGCGACAGTCTTACAGAGGAGGAAAGAGTGGCGTTTTATCGCAGTCTTTCCATTATCAGCGAAAGTTTAGAAGCCGTTTCAAAGAACGGTGAAAAATAAGGAGCAAAATTTATGAAAACGAGAATTATTGTAGACTCAACTGCAGATTTAATGCCGGAATACAAGGAGCGTGTCAGCGTTGTTCCGCTTACCGTTCACTTCGGTGAGGAAGAATTTATTGACGGAGTAACTATCGACCACAAAACCTTTTACGAAAGGCTTATTGAGAGTGATGTGCTTCCTACCACAAGTCAGGCAACGCCCGATGCATTTATTAGAGAGTTTGACAAGGTTAAGGAAGCCGGTGAAAGTGCTGTTGTTATTACTCTTGCTTCAAAGTTTTCCGGAACATATCAAAGTGCAATGATTGCTGCCGAAGAATACGAAAACATCTATATCGTAGATAGTACAAGTGCGGCTATGGGTAGCGGTATTTTGATAGAACTTGCGTTTAGACTTTTGGACGAAGGAAAGTCTGCGGAAGAAATTGCACATATACTTGAAGAGGAGAAAAAGAAAATCGTTATAGTGGCCTTGGTGGACACTCTTGAATATCTGAAAAAAGGCGGCCGTATTTCTAAAGCCGTGGCATTTGCCGGCGGTGTATTGAATATTAAACCCGTTCTTTCTGTTATCAACGGTGAAATTAATATGCTCGGCAAGGCACGTGGCTCGAAAATGGGAAACAATCTGCTGGTTCAGGAAATTGAAAAGGCGGGCGGTATTGACTTTAAAAAACCCGTTTTGTTAGGTTATAGTGGAATTTCCGATGCACTTCTGTTAAAATATATTGAAGATAGCCGTCATATTTGGGAAGGCAATCTAGATGAGGTGCGTTATACAATGGTCGGCAGTGTTATCGGCACACACGCCGGACCCGGTGCTGTTGTTGTTGCATTTTTCAAAAAATAAGTATATAGGAGTTGTTGTGAAATGGGAGATAATAAGAAACAAATATGGCAGGCAGTGAAGTTTACATTATTCTCTGCTTCTGCCGGTGTGATTCAAATCGGTTCCTTTGCATTACTTGAAATCTTTATTAAAGACTACTGGATTCCGTATCTTATTTCGCTGGTGCTTTCAATTCTTTGGAACTTTACTCTGAACCGCAGGTACACTTTTAAGTCGGCTGCTAATGTACCGGTAGCAATGGCGAAGGTGTTTGGATTTTATCTTGTATTTACACCTCTATCTACCTATCTTGGAAATTTAGCAGAAAATTCAGGCGTAAATGATTTTGTGATATTGATTGTTACAATGCTTGCCAACTTCGTTTTAGAGTTTCTTTTCTGCAAATTTGTGGTGTATAGAGGAAAGGAAGACACCTTAAACAGAATGTGATTTGTAAGGTCTGTTTCAGGCACTAACAACCAATAAATAGTAGCAGGAATGATTATAAACACTTTTTTGTTTTTCGTACAATAGAGTTAAAACTCCCGTTCTCGCAAGAGGGCGGGAGGTTCTTTTTCCACTATTCACTCTTCACTCTTCACTTTTCAATATACCCCCCTATTGACAATATACCCCCGTGGGGTATATTATATATTCGGAGGTGGATTATGGATAATAATTGTTGCAACAAGAAAACTAAAAGAAGCCCCGAAGATAAAAAGTTAATAATCAATAGGCTAAACAGAATAAGCGGTCAAATAAACGGAATAACTAAAATGATTGAAAATGACGCATATTGTAATGACGTATTGGTTCAGTTGTCGGCTGTTAAAAATTCCGTCAAAAGCTTATCAACGCACATTTTAGAAAATCACTTGTATATGTGTGTATCAAGAGATTTGGAAAATGGCGAGTTGGATACTATTGATGAGCTTATTAGCTTGTTCAAAAGATTTAATCAATAAGCAAACACGAACAATCCGAACCTGCCTAAAATTGCATGATTTCGGCACTTTTCGGTTTGTCATCGTCCGTAGGCGTTAGCCTTACGAACTCTTTCGCACCAAAAATCACACGAAATTCTGCGAATTTTAGGCCGTAGAATTTTATAGGTATGAGATTTTTGCTATGCGAGGCACAAAACGTAGTGAATCCTGACGGATTCACGAGTATTTTAACAATGCAAAGACGAAAATCTCACCTCTAAAATCAGGTTCGGATTATTCGTGTTTGCTTAAGGAGGTGAGAATATGGATAAAATCGTACTTTGCGAAAAATGCGGTGCAATGGTTAAGGTATTAGTTGACTGTACTTGTGAAAACTGTGGTATTAAATGCTGCGGCGAAACAATGAAAGAAATTTCAGTTGAAGAAGCCAACAAACGTTTAGAAAACAAATAATAAAAGACAAATAAAAAGGAACGGTTGGGGTAAAACCAACCGTTCCTTTTTATCTTGCGGAAAATACCAAAATATGTTATATTTATAATAGATTTAAACACAACAGAGTCGTCTTTTTTGTGTTCTCAAACAATTAATTTTTTTTGCAATTTATTGAGAGTTTTTATATACATCTTCGTCTAATAGGTGAGGAGTAATAAAAGAACAGTTTTCTGTTTTGATAAAGGCGGTTGTTTGTGCCGAAAATGTTAAAGCAGAAGATATACATCTGTTTTGTTCGGTTACTTTTAGTTTATTTTATAATTGATTTAAGGTGTTATGATGAAAAAAAGAAAAGTATATTCTCACAAAAAATCTATTAGAATTGTTTCGAGCGTTATTGCTTTTATGCTCACGATTGCTTCTTTGCTAATATTATGTAATTGCTCAAAGAACGAAAAAGAAGAAAACCCATCTTCTGAAGAAAGTGTCGTTTCGACAAATTCTCAAACACAAACGTCAACAGAACAGGTGCGTCCTGAAAAAGTTATTGAAATATATTCTTTTGAATATGAAGAAAAATGCAAAAGTACGGATTATATACAGAAAACGTTTTATGATACACAAAGCGGAAACACACTTCCGTACTGCTTATTTATGCCTAAAAACTATTCTTCATCAAAAGAATATCCCGTGCTTCTGTTTTTACACGGTGCAGGCGAGATTGGAAGTGACAACACAAAACAACTTTACAATCTCAACAATATGTTTGAGTATAACGGGGATATAGTTTCCAACGCTTTCATTATTTGCCCTCAATCATCGGGATGGTGGAATTTAGACCGAGATGAGAATAACGATTATAACGGCACGTTGGGCAGTGCGTTGCGTTTGTTAAACAATATAACTCAGGAATATTCTTGTGACAGCAATCGAATTTACGTCATGGGACTTTCGATGGGCGGTTATGCCACTTGGGATTTGCTTGAGCGGTGCGGGGATGTTTTTGCTGCAGGTGTTCCGATTTGCGGTGGTGGTAATCACTACAACGGTGCAGCGTATATAGATATTCCTATAAAAATTTATCACGGAACTGCTGATAAAACGGTGTCGTTTTCCAATTCACAATCAATGTATAATGCAATTGTGCAGGCAGGTGGACGGAAGGTTGACTTTATTCAATTGCAGGGCGTTGACCATAATGCGTGGGAATATGCTTTTGCTGACCGCGAAATGTTTTGCTGGATGTTTGCTCAAAATAAAGCCACTAATCCAAATGGCGAATATGAATATACAGATAAGTTTTCAATTAAGGATGCTAAGGGTAAGACAATAATTACTGATAATGACGTTGTGAAAACATCTTACCATCGTGAATCCGGCAAAAGTGACAAGATGATTATTGAATTGACCTTAACTTCAAGAGGTCGGTCGGTTCTTGAAAAAGCATATACATCAAGTAATGGCAGTCCGTTCACTTTTTATTACGGAACACAAAAGGTGTATAGTTTTACGGCAACCACCTCGCCAAAAGACAATGTCTTTTGTATAGCCGATGTGTTTAACATAGATAATTATTATAAATTTTATACAATAATTAAAAAAACTTCAAACAAACAAAAGTAGAAGCGATAGGGAAACAGTAAAATTTCACTCTGTTTTGAAATTGATAATATACAATGTTTTGTGTTGATTTGTATTTTATCTTGTCCAGCCTTCGCCGTTGATTTCGTGGGCACGGTGGACAGTGACAAAAGCGTTTTTGTCGGTTTGATTTATGATGTTTTTCAGTTCATTATACTGACGCATTGTAAACGATACCATAAGCATTTTTTTACGCTCGCCCGAATATCCGCCGGTGATACCGATAAAAGAGGTTGTACGCTTTAATTTTTCTATAATCTGACGGTTGATTTCATCGCTTTTATCCGATACAATTTGGGCAATAAGTGCTTTTGAACCGCCTACAAATATTTTATCAATTACTAATGCTGAAACAAATGCAGAGATTATACCTAATAATGTTACAACCAAATCTCTGATTACAAGCAAGCCAAAAACAATTACAGTTGAGTCAATTATAAAAATAACTACCGAGCTTTTGATTCTTTTGAAAATCTTGCAGACGGTAAATGCGATGATATCCATTCCGCCGGTGCTACCACCGCCTAAAAATGTAACTGAACAGCCTGTACCTACCAACGCACCTCCGAAAATTGCAGCAACCATCACTGCAATGTCCGGGTGCGTTGTTCCTTTTAAATATAAAATACCGCCTAAAGAGTCGGGGTTGGTGAGTTTTGTAAAAATTGAGATTGCAGGCGGATAAACGATTGCCGAAACAAGCGTTTGTAAAGCAAAGTTTTTTCCTAAAACAAGCAAACCTAAAAAATAGAGTGACCAGGTAAGCACTGTGATAACAAGGTCAATCGGCAAAGAGGGGATAATACGATTGATTACAATGGCTAAACCCGACATTCCGCCGCAAACCAAATCGAACGGAATAATAAAAATCGCAGTGCCTATTGCTAAAATTACAGTGCCTATTACGGTTAATCCAATGTTTCTTGCGAAAGGCTTTATATTGTCACGGTTTATACGCACAAAACCACTCCTAACCTGAAAATATATTATGTTTTCATTTAATTATATTCTTAATTTTTTTATTAAGTTAATACTTGGAAAAATTATTGTATCTTTGATAATGGTTAAGGCAAGTCGAAACTGATAAGTTTCGACAAAAAATCTATGATTTTTTAACAGATTTTCTTTGAAAATTTGCCCTTACCCATTACAATAAGTGTCGTGCAAAATCAAATTTTTATATTTGATTTTGCTGAAGCCACTTTCAAGTGGCTTGTCGAAGCGCTTTTTAGCGTTTCGACAAACTACAATTATTATAAATTAGTGTTGAAATTTCATTCTTAATGTGCTATAACAGTAGGGGTCTTTTAAGACCTATTATTATTTAAAAGAAGATGACTTAGATGAACACATTATTGTCAGTTTCGGTAGCATTACTTGCCGGACTTTTAATGACAAGACTTTTTAAGCCCTTAAAGTTACCATCGGTAACGGCATATTTAATTGCCGGCGTACTGATTGGACCTTATTGTTTAGGTGCAATCGGCTTTGACGGTATCGGTTTTGCCGATTTCCATTCGGTTGAGGCTTTGGGGATTGTTTCCGACGTTGCTTTGGGTTTTATTGCATTTTCAATTGGTAATGAGTTTGTTTTAAATGACCTCAAAAAGACCGGTAAGCAGGCACTTGTAATCGGTGTTGTTCAGGCTTTAGTTGCTATGGTATTGGTTGATGCCGCCCTTATCGGACTGCACTTTTTAATGCCCGATAAATTCACTATTGCTCAAGCCATAACTTTAGGTGCCATTGCAACGGCTACTGCACCTGCCGCAACTTTAATGGTTGTCCGTCAGTATAAAGCAAAAGGTCCTTTGACCAAGTTGCTTTTGCCGATTGTTGCACTTGATGACGCCGTAGGTTTGATTGCATTTGCAGTATCCTTCGGCATTGCAAAAACAATCGTCAGCGGCGAGGTTGATATGATTTCAATCTTGGTTAACCCGGTAGTTGAGATTGTCTGCTCGTTGAGCTTAGGTGCTTTAATGGGTTGGGTGTTGACTCAACTTGAAAAGTTGTTCAACTCTAACACCAACCGCTTGAATCTTACAATTGGTTTGGTTTTCTTAACTGCATCACTTTCCATGTTGGAATTCCATATTGGCCCCGTGCATATCCATTTCTCATCACTTTTGACTTGTATGATGCTGGGTACTGTCTTTTGCAACATCTGCCCGTTGTCACATGACCTTATGGGTGCGGCAGACAAATGGACTTCACCGTTGTTTGCATTGTTCTTTGTTATCAGCGGTGCTGAATTAAGACTTGGCGTTTTCGCAGATGTTGCTATTGTAATTATCGGAATTGTGTATATTATTTCCCGTTCAATCGGAAAATATGTCGGTGCTGCAGGAAGCGCTAAACTGACGAGTTGTGAGCCACAGATAGTAAAGTATTTGGGTATCACACTTTTGCCGCAGGCAGGTGTTGCTTTGGGAATGTGTACTTTGGCAATGCAGTTGCCGGATAATCAGGGCGATTTAATAAGAAATATTACACTGTTTGCCGTTTTGATTTATGAGTTGTTCGGTCCGGTTATGACCAGAATGGCACTTACAGCAGCTGGTGAAATTAAGCCCATGGAGGACCATGTTAAGCATCGCCGCAAACATAAACTTGCCGCTGTTCATGAGTCTAAAACAAAATAAATTGGTGCTATTTCGCCCACGCTCCATAAGGAAGTTTTTGTTTCTCAAACAAAATTCCCTGTATCATTGCCAAAAGCCTCGAAAGGCGACAGCCTTTCTGCGTTTTGTGGCTTCAACACAGGAAATTTTAATGTTTTACGAAACTGCGAAGCACCTTAAAAAGAAAATTTTTAGTGAAAGAAGCGACGAAAGCCCTCGATAACGCTGACGCGTATCGAGGGTTTTTAACAAATTATTTCGTAAAAATTTCACTTTTTAAGGAAATACTGCCTTATGAAGCGTGGGCGTTGCCGCCGCAGGTTTTCCTGCGGCGGTTTTTTAATGTAAAATACTTGTAATTGATTTTAATTCGTGGTATTATTACAATGTATAAGTATATGAGTATATAAGTGTATATGTTGGAGGGATATCATTGGGCTATAACAACTTAATGGATATGCATGTTCATTCCGATAATTCACATGATGCAGACCATTCTGTAACTCTTTTGTGCGAAAAAGCGGTTGCAATGGGTCTTAAAGCTATTGCGGTGACCGACCATTGTGATTGTATTAACTATAAATCGAGCAAGCAGGATATAATTTGCCGTCAGTCGGCGTTTGAAGTTAAAAAGGCTCAAATGATATTTAAGGGTCAAATTGATGTCATTTGCGGAATAGAGTTAGGCTCACCGGCACGTGACAATTTGGCGGTTAATGATGTTTTGAAAAACGGGTTTGATTTTGTTTTGGCATCGGTACACCGGATTAAAGGCAAAAAGGTGAGTTTTGGTCACTATGATTTTTCAAGGGAAACCAACCGTCCCGAATGTTTAATTCCAAGATACTTGGACGAGCTTTTGGAAACCGTACAGTGGAACGGGTTTGACTCGTTAGCACATTTAACCTATCCTTTCAGATATTATCCGCCTGAGCAGTTGGCAAATTTCAATTTGGATGATTATAAGGACAAAATAGATGAAATTTTGAAAACATTAGCTGAAAATGGCAAGGCGTTGGAAATCAACACCGCGTGTGAGCCGTTTGTTATGGGCGGTAAAGAGTATAATTTCCACCCCGATTTTGAAATTGTAAAACGGTTCCGTGAACTTGGCGGTGAGTATATAACCGTAGGCTCAGATGCACATAAAGCGTCAAGGGTTGGCGACCGAATTGATTTAGCGTATGATATTGCAAAGTCAGCCGGTTTTCAATGCGTTACTATGTATAAAAATCGCAAACCTATACCTATTTCGATATACTAAACTTTTTGAGGAGAAGAAAAATGAACGTCAAATTACTAAAACTTTTATCTAAAAATGCACGCTATACTGTAAATGAATTATCGGTAATGACAGGTATTTCTGAAGACGAAGTAAAATCCCAGGTTGCCGAAATGGAAAGAGAAGGTCTTATCCGTGGATACAAGGCGGTTATCGACTGGGAACGACTTGACAGTGCAATGGTTTCGGCTATTATCGAGCTTAAGGTTGAGCCTCAACCCGATGTGGGCTTTGAGCAGATTGCCGAAGAGGTTAAGAAGTATTCTGAAGTTGAAACAGTTTATTTAATGTCGGGCGGTTATGACCTTTGTGTTATTGTAAAGGGCAAAACCTTCCAAGAGGTTGCTATGTTCGTTGCAAAGCAGTTGGCACCTATGAAATATGTTGTTTCAACTGCTACACATTTTATCCTTCGCCGTTACAAGGAGCTTGATATTGAGCTTATCGGCGACGAGACCGACGATAGGGAGAAGATTTCGTTTTGATGGATTATAATAAATTACTGAACCCTATGGTTTTGGAAATTAAACCCTCGGGTATCAGAAAATTTTTCGACATTGCCGCTGAAATGGACGATATTATATCTTTAGGTGTCGGTGAGCCGGATTTTCAAACTCCGTGGCACATTCGCCAGGCAGGTATAAAATCGTTGCAGGACGGCAAAACAAAATATACCTCTAACTGGGGTCTTATTGAACTGCGTAAAGCCGTTGCAGAATATATGAAAGAGCAGACCGGTGTGACTTACGACCCGCAACACGAAGTTTTAATTTCGGTCGGTGGAAGTGAGGCTATTGATGCCGCTATCCGTGCTATTGTAGGCTGTGGCGATGAGGTTTTGATAGTTGAGCCGAGTTTTGTTTGCTACAATCCTATTGTAAAATTGGCAGGCGGTACCCCGATTAGCATTTCTACTAAAGCAGAAAACCGATTTAGGTTGACTGCCGAGGAATTAAAATCGCATATCACCGATAAAACCAAGCTTCTTATTCTGCCTTATCCGGGCAACCCTACCGGTGCTATTATGGAACGTCAGGATTTAGAGGCTATTGCCGAGGTTTTAAGAGACACTCAAATTGCCGTTATTTCGGATGAAATTTATGCCGAATTAACATATACCGGCAACCGCCACTGCTCGATTTCCTCGATAGAGGGTATGGCAGAAAGAACTGTAGTAATCAATGGCTTTTCAAAGGCTTATTCAATGACGGGTTGGCGTATGGGTTACGCTTGCGGTCCTGAACCGATTTTAAGCCAAATGACTAAAATTCATCAGTTTGCCATTATGTCGGCACCGACTACCTCGCAGTATGCTGCTATTGAGGCTCTTAAAAACGGTCGTCAGGATATTGAAAGAATGGTTGAAGAGTATGATATGCGTCGCAGACTTATGGTTAACGGTTTCAGAAGTTTGGGACTTGAATGTTTTGAGCCGCAGGGTGCTTTTTATGCTTTCCCCAGCATCAAATCTACCGGTATGACCTCTGAGGAATTTTGCGAAAAACTGCTTTATTCTAAAAAGGTTGCAATTGTGCCGGGCAATGCTTTCGGTGATAGTGGTGAGGGTTATGTTAGAGCATCTTACTGCTACTCGGTTGACCACATTAAGGAAGCACTAAAACGTATCGGCGAATTTTTGGATGAGATAAAGAAATGAAAATAAAAGCATTTTGTAAGGTTAATTTGTCGCTCGATGTTACGGGTAAGCGTGCTGATGGCTATCATACCCTGAGTTCGGTTTTTCAGTCGGTTTCGCTTTGCGATATTGTTGAAATAAAAAAAGCCGACAGTATTTCGGTTAAATGCTCGGATTTGTCACTTAACGGTGAGGATAATCTTTGCAATACCGCTGCGGTTAGATTTTTTGAAGCCGCAAAGATTCAGGGCGGTGCTGAAATTTTTATCGAAAAGCATATACCGTTAGCCGGTGGTTTGGGCGGCGGCAGTACCGATGCAGGTGCAGTGCTTAAAGGTTTGAATGAACTTTACGGTAAGCCATTAAGTGAACAAAAACTTTTAGAAATTGCCGTCACTTTAGGTGCTGACGTGCCGTTTTGTATGGTGGGTAGCACTAAACTTTGCGAGGGTATCGGTGAAATTATGACAGAACTACCCTCGTTGCCCGAATGTTACATTGTAATAGCAAAAAAAGGGCAAAAAAGTTCAACAGGTGATATGTACAAAGCGTTGGATAGCCTTACCGACCGCAAAAAGAGTGATATTGAAGCAATTAAGGCAGGGCTTGAAACAGGCAATTTGACTGAAGTTTTTTCAGGTGCTTATAACTGCTTTGAGTTGGTCTGCGAACAGTCTGCTTTAAAAGAAGCACGCGAGTTAGCCTTAAGTAGCGATGCGGTTTACTGCGGACTTTCGGGAGCAGGTCCGTCGGTGATTGCGGTTTATGACAATCCTAACAGAGCATTAAAAGGCTTGGATGCTTTTAAAACTTGCGGATTCCAAAGCTTTTTGGTTGAGCCAACTGAGGTTGGTTGTGAAAAAACAGAATATTGATTAAACAATAACACTTCTGCCAATAATTTCCTTACAGAAATTTAAAGGAAGTGTTATTTTGTTTGTACTTATTAAAAAAATCATTAAAAATTTTGACCGTAAGGTTGCATTCCGTTCACTTTGCTGTGCGTTGGTGACGGTGTTGGCAATGAGTGTTGCGGGATTTGACGCGAAATGTGATGAAATTCGTGAGAATGTTTTAAGGTTGCATATTTTAGCGAATTCCGATGAGGAACACGACCAAGCATTAAAATTAAAGGTCAGGGACAGACTTTTAACAGTGTCTGAAACCGTTTTTGTTGGTTGCGAAACCGAGGAACAGGCGGTCAAGGTTGCAAAGGAAAATATAAAGTTGTTCACTGATGAAGCAAGAAAAGTTATTGAGCAAAATGGCTTTAGTTACGATGTAAAGGTCGAGGTCAAAGACACAATGTTTGAAACAAGGGATTATGAAAACTTTTCCTTGCCGGCAGGAACATATGAGGCTTTGAGGGTTATTATCGGTTCAGGGAAAGGACGCAACTGGTGGTGCGTAATGTTTCCGGCTGTGTGCTTGCCGTCGGCTGTTGAAAATCAAGGGTTTTCGGGCGTTTTGAAAGAAGATACAGCCGAAATTGTTGAGCAACCTACTCGCTATAAAGCGAGATTTAAAGTGGTTGAAATATTTGAAAAAACCAGATTTAAGTTGTCTAAAATTTTCAAGTGACAAAAAAATATTAAATTTTAAAAAATAACACTTGCATTTTAGATATAAATGTGGTATTATTCCTTTACTGATGTGAAGAAAAGGAGAGGGGTGACAACATGAAAGAGGGTATTCATCCGCAGTATGAGACAGTTGTTGTAAAGTGTGCTTGCGGAGCAGAGTTTGAAACTCGCTCAACCAAGAAAGATATCCGTTTGGATATTTGCTCCAAATGTCATCCGTTTTTTACCGGCAGACAGAAGTTGGTCGATACCGGTGGTCGCGTAGACAGATTCAAAAAACGTTTTGGCATGGATGCTAAATAATTGTTTCAGTAAACTTAAACCGCAGTTGTATTCAACTGCGGTTTTATCTTTCATTTTTTAAAATACGGGCAGGTGAGAAAAATGAACGAGTACAAAACCGTGAAAACCGCGGCAGAGGGCGAATATGAGGAAAAACGCTCAAGGTTTATCGGAAGTGTTATTCCTTGCAAAACCGAAAGCGAGGCACTCGAATTTATCGAAAAACGCAAAAAGGAAACCTTTGGTGCAAGGCATAATGTTTATGCTTATATTTTAAGGGATAACAATATAACAAGGTTTTCAGACGACGGTGAGCCTCATTCAACTGCCGGTATGCCGACCTTGGAGGTATTACGCAAGCAGGGTTTAACCGATTGCTGTATGGTCGTAACCCGTTATTTCGGCGGAGTTTTATTAGGCACAGGAGGACTTGTGCGTGCGTACACCGCGGCGGCAAGTAAAGCGGTTGAAAATGCCGGTATTGCCGTAATGCGTGAGTGTTTTGAGGTGGCGGTTAAATGTCCGTATTCTGACCATTCCGGTGTTGAAAGGCTGATTTGTGACTGCGGCGGAAAGGTAAGTAATAATGAATTTGCCGAAGATGTTACCGTTTCATTTTCCATTACTGCAGAAAATTTTGAAAATTGCAAATTAAAGTTTAAGGATACATTTTGCGGAAGATTAGAGCCGGAAATTATCGGTTCAGGGTACGCAGAGGTATAGTACATAATGAGTCGAACAACAAAAAAGTTCGACTCAATTTTTCATATTACTGAAAATAATAAAAATTTTGAGGTTTTTTGAAAATAAAAAAAGTATTTCGCGAAAAAATTTCGAATAATAGAGTAGACATATATTTTAAGGAGGGGTGTTATGGCGTTACCGCAGGATTTTTTGATGGAACTGAAATACCGTAATGATATTGAATCGGTTTTATCTCCCTACATAGCTTTAAAGCGTCGCGGAAGTAACCTTGTTGGTCTCTGCCCGTTCCATAACGAAAAAACACCCTCTTTTACGGTTTATCCCGAAAACGGTTCGTACTATTGTTTCGGTTGCGGTCAGGGCGGTGATATAATCACTTTTACCATGCGAATGGAAAATTTGGATTATATTGACGCTGTAAGAAAGTTGGCCGATAAAGCAGGACTTCGCTTGCCGGAAGACTCAAGGGATGACAAAGAGCAAAAGTTAAAGAATGACATTTATGCCGTTAACAGTGAAGCGGGCAGATTTTTCCATTCTGTTTTGATGAGTCCCGAAGGCAAGGCAGGGCTTGATTACTTTTTAGGTCGAGGATTGTCTTTAAGTACCATTAAGCATTTTGGTTTAGGCTTTGCACCTGATGATTGGCACGCTTTGGAAAATCATTTAAGAAAAAAAGGTTTTACCGATTATGTTATAGCCGCGGCCGACCTTGTCGGTAAGTCCGAAAAGAAGGACAAAAACGGGCGTCAGTTTACATACGACCGTTTCCGTAACCGTATAATGTTTCCAATAATTAATGTTCACGGTAAGGTTATAGGTTTTTCGGGACGCGCAATGCCGGGCAATGAAAAGCAGGGTGGTAAGTACATAAATACATCCGATACCCCTGTTTATAAAAAAAGTCACAATATGTTTGCTCTGAATTTTGCTAAAAAAGACTGCTCCAAGCAGGCTATTTTGGTTGAGGGCAATATGGACGTTATAGCACTGCATCAAGCAGGATTCACCACTGCGGTTGCGGCGTTAGGCACATCGTTTACTGAAGAGCAGGCAAGACTGCTTGCAAGGTATACAAAAGAAGTTGTGCTGACTATGGATGCCGACAGTGCGGGCGAAAAGGCTACTGACCGTGCATTAGGGATTCTCAAAAATGTCGGTGTGGATATTAAAATTTTACGGTTGCCTCAATGTAAAGACCCCGACGAATTTATCAAAAAGCATGGTAATGCACGTTTCCAAAAACTGTTGGATACGGCTATGAGTGCTATTGACTATCAACTGTTAACTGCGGCAAGGGATATTGATTTGGAAGCGACTGACGGCAAGTTGAAATACCTTAACAAAGCTTGTGAGGTTTTAGCTTCCTTGAACGACCCGATTGCAGTTGACCTTTATACCGGTAGGCTTTCGGCAAAATACGGTGTTGCAAAGGAGCGTTTGCTTGCAATTGTAAAAAATGCACAGGACTCTAAACGTCGACAGCAAAGCCGTAAAGAGTTGCAGGAGGTTATAACTCCCACTCAAAAGCGAAACGAGGTTAATCCGCAAAGGCAACAGTTTAAAAAGGCAGCTATGGCGGAGGAAACCGTGATTTCGGCACTTGTAAGGCATCCTGATTTGTTGGAATCGGTTAAACTGCGGTTAGACCCGTCAGACTTTTTGACCGATTTTAATCGTAAATTATTTGAACGGATTGTCAGCATAGTCGAAACGGGACATAGCTTTGACCTGGTTCTTCTGGGCGATGAATTTTCACCCGATGAGATAGGTTATGTTACCAAAATGCTGATGGTTGGTGTGGCTGACTCTAATCACGAAAAGGTTTTGAGTGACAGTATTGATGTTATTTTGGCAGAGCGTAAAGCGGCGGACAAGCCTGATATTGCAAGGCTTGACGACGATGCTTGGGCTAACGCTATGGCTGATATCATTAAGGCTAAAAAGAAGTAATTTGAGTGTCGGCAATATAATGAATATTGCTTGACAACTTGTAAAAAATAAAAGGAATATGGGGTAATAGTTATGGAAAAGAAAAAGAAAAATATTAAAACAGAGGTTGATGATATTATCGAACCCACTTCTAATAACGGCGATACTTTGATTGAAGACAGCTATACAAAACCAGATGAGTCTGACCAGAAAGAAGATTTTTTGGATATTGAGGATGAAATTCCCGATAATCTTGAAACCTTGGAAATGGAGCCTCCGCTGCTTGACCTTGATTTTGCCGACCCGACCGAGGAAGACCTCAAAATGGCAGAAATTGAGGATGTTGAGAAGATTGAGGATGCAGTTGCATCTATGGATTCAATTTCTCTTGACGACCCTGTTAAGGTTTATTTGAAAGAAATCGGACGTGTGCCGTTGCTCTCTCCCGATGAGGAGATTGAACTTGCAAAGCGTATCGGTGAAGGCAACTCATTTGCTAAAAAGCGTTTGACCGAGGCAAACTTACGTTTGGTTGTATCTATTGCAAAGCGTTATGTAGGTCGCGGTATGCACTTCCTTGACTTGATTCAGGAGGGTAACGTCGGTCTTATTAAGGCTGTTGAAAAGTTTGACCATACCAAAGGCTTTAAGTTCTCAACCTATGCTACTTGGTGGATTCGTCAGGCTATTACCCGTGCTATTGCCGACCAGGCAAGAACCATCCGTATTCCTGTTCATATGGTTGAAACTATCAACCGTCTTAAAAAGGTACAGAGTCAGTTGCTTCACGAAAACGGTCATGAGCCGAGCGAGGAATTGATTGCCGAGAAAATGGAAATGTCGGTTGAAAGAGTCAGAGAAATTATGCGTGTTGCTCAAGAGCCGGTTTCAATGGAAACCCCCATCGGCCCCGAGGAAGATAGCCGATTGATGGACTTTATCCGTGATGAGGATGCTTTAGCACCCGACGACGCTGCCTTAAAGACCATCACAAACGAGGATATTGACGCAGTTTTGAAGACTCTTACCCCGCGTGAAGAGGCTGTTATAAGACTTCGTTTTGGACTTAAGGACGGACGTTGCCATACTCTTGAAGAGGTTGGTACCGAGTTTGAAGTTACGCGTGAGCGTATCAGACAGATTGAGGCTAAAGCATTAAGAAAGCTTCGTCACCCCGTAAGAAGTAATAAGTTTAAGGATAGATAAGGTATAAAAAGTGAAACACACATATAAAACAAAAGGCGTTTGCTCAAGCACAATTGTTTTCGAGGTCGAGGATGACGTGATTACTTCGTTACAGTTCGTAGGTGGTTGTAACGGTAATCTTAAAGGTATTTCTTCTCTGTGTATTGGTATGAAGGTTCAGGATGTAATTGAACGTTTGGACGGTATTAAGTGTGGATTTAAATCTACCTCATGTCCTGACCAGTTAGCAAAGGCTTTAAAAGAAATTTAACAGTTGTATAAATAATATTGAAAAGGTCGGTGATAAAATGTTTGACGAGGATATTAAAATTGCGTCATTGGGTAACAATAAACCTAAAAAGGACGAGCATTCTTCAGTGCTTGATGAGTATACCCGAGAAACCGCAAAAGGTAACACCGAAAAAGCAAAGGAACTTGGTAAAGTGTTGGCTCGTGAGGTTGTTTCTCATATCGACAGTTTTCCGATTGACGAAAAAGAAGACGGCAATGCTGCGATGTTCGTACAGCGTGGCGTTATGATGACATTTGCTGCCGTAGTTTCTTTGGAGGAAAATATTTTCAGCACGGTTGTTCAGCAGGCTGCCGAAAATAGTTTTAATGCCGAGTTGGAAAAACTTTCACCCGACATTTACAATGCCGTCAGCGATTCGGGAGCATTTTCGTTCTATTACCTTGCTTACCGCAGAGGCACCGAGGTTGTCAGAAGAATGGGACAAACCTTCGCAATGCTTTGTTCACACGACGGTGACCCCATTTATCAGGAGTTGGGTGAGGCAATTTACTGTTGGTTTAAATCATTTGCCGAGAAAAAGTTTAAAGAATCGGGACTTGATTAAAATTTTATTTTGATTTTTATATGGAGGAAAATATTATGAAAGTTACAAAAGATATGATTATCGGAGATATTTTGGATTATGACCGCGGTACTGCCGAATTCTTTTTTGAAATCGGTATGCACTGTTTAGGATGTCCCGCTTCCCGCGGTGAGACGGTTGAGGATGCTTGCAGTGCACACGGTACTGACTGTGATACATTGTTAGCTAAAATCAACGCTTATTTGGAGTCTAAATAATGTCGGTTGATAACCGATTAAGGAAAATCGCCGGAATGGTACGGGAGGGTGCAACGGTTGCCGATATCGGCACCGACCATGCGTATCTTCCGGTGTTTCTTGTAAAACGGGGTATTATTTCTACGGCGTTTGCTTGCGATGTCGTGGACGGACCTTTGGAAAACGCAAGGATTAATATTGAAAAATCGGGTGTGTCGGGTATCACTGTCAGAAAAGGTGACGGGCTTAATGCCGTTAAACCTTCTGAGGCGGACACGTTTATTATTGCAGGTATGGGCGGAGATTTAATTGCCCGAATTTTAAGTGATGCACCGTGGATTAAGAATAAGAATTATGAGTTGATTTTGCAACCGATGACCGCTGTTGAGGATTTAAGAGAGTATCTTTTAAAAAACGGGTTTGAAATCACGTTAGAGCAGGCGGTAAAATCACAAGGCAGAATTTATACCGTGATGAAGGTGCGTTTTACAGGTGAGATTTCCGATTGCAGTTCGTTGTTTTATTTTTTCGGTAAACTTACGGATAATATCGGCGAGGACGAGCTGGTTTACATAAACCGCAAAAGACGGATAATTTCCGATTTGGCTGAAGAGATTAAAAATATTGAGTCACAACGTCTGAAGTATGACCGTTTGGTTGAGGCTTTGGACGGAATTGATAGTTTGTTAGGAAAATAGCATGGGTATTGACGGAATTTATTTATACCAACTGAAAAATGAACTCGCGGTTAGTTTAAAAGACGCCCGAGTTGATAAAATACACCAGCCCTCAAAAGAAGAGCTGGTGTTACAGTTGCGTTCTGCTACATTCGGCGGACAAAGGTTACTTATATCTATAAGACCGTCAGCACCAAGAATTAATTTTATTGATACAAGTTACGAAAACCCTGCCGAGCCGCCGATGTTTTGTATGCTGATGCGTAAATACTTGTCAGGTGCAAGGTTCACTGCGGTTGAGGATAACGGCTTTGAGCGTGTAGTTACGTTAAAATTTTCTGCAACCAATGAAATGGGTGACCGAATAGAAGTAAAGCTTATTGTCGAACTTATCGGTAAACAAACCAACCTTATTTTGGTTGGCGGCGACGGTAGAATTATAGATTCGCTTCGCCGTTCGGATATTGAGGCAGGCGGAAGGCTTATTCAACCCGGTGCAGTATATTCGTTACCTGAAAAGCAGGAAAAGTTTAACATTTTAACCGTTTCAGCTGAAGAAATTATTGAAAAAATTAAAAGTTCTACAGATGTCGTTTCAAAGGCGTTAGTGGGTGCGATTGACGGTTTTTCACCGTTGATTGGCAGAGAAATTTGCGTAAGAGCAAATGTTGATACCGATAAACCCTCTAATATGCTGACTTTGGCAGATAAAAATGGGTTAATATCGGTTTTGCAAAAATTCCGTGACGGTTTAAATAAAGTTCAGCCTACGGCATTGGTTGATAACAACGGTGTGCCGTTTGAATTTTCTTACTGCGACATTACACAGTACGGGTTATTGGCTGAAAAACGCTGTTTTGACAGTTTATCGGGGCTGTTGGAAGCAGTATACTCGGAAAGAGATAAAAGAGAAAGAATACGTATCTTTGCCAATGATTTGGTTAAGCTTATTAACACACTTTTATCGAGAACCGCTAAAAAGTTGCTTATCCGTCAAAAAGAGCAGGAAAAGTGCAAAGACGGTGAAAAGTGGCGTATTTACGGCGAACTTTTAAAGGCTAACTTTTATGCAATTGAACGCGGTGTACCGTATGTTGACCTGCAAAATTATTATGACCCTGAACTTAAAACAGTTAGAATTCCTTTGAATGTCGCGTTGTCTCCCGCACAGAACGCTCAACGTTATTTTAAAGAGTATAAGCGGTGTTGTAATGCCACCGCAATGTTGGGTCAGTTGATTGAGGACACCAAATCCGAATTGCAGTATTTGGAAAGTGTTGCCGATGAATTAAACCGTGCTACTACCGTCAGCGACCTTAACGAAATAAAGTTGGAACTACAATCGGCAGGATATTTGCGTGCATCTAAAGACCGCAAAAAGCCGCAAAAAGCTGCCGCACCGTTGGAGTTTACATCGCCTGATGGTTATCGCGTTTTGGTTGGTCGTAACAACCGTCAGAATGACGAGTTGACCTTGAAAATTGCCGACGACCGCGATATGTGGTTTCATACTAAAAATATTCCCGGTTCGCACGTGATTGTGTTTACTAACGGCGATGAGTTGCCCGACAGTACAGTTTTGTTTGCCGCAACCTTAGCCGCAAAACACTCTAAGGCGTCAAATTCCGCATCTGTGCCGGTAGATTACACAAAGGTAAAATACGTAAAAAAACCGTCGGGTGCAAAACCCGGTATGGTGATTTATAAAACTAATCAAACGGTATATGTAACGCCGAATAGGGGTGAAGAAAATTGAAAATTGGTATTTCAAATGCTTGCCTTTATCCGTTAGAAACCGAAAAATCACTCGAGTTCTTGGGCCAAAACGAGATACCGGTCACCGAAATTTTCTTTAACAGTACCTCGGAATTAAAACCGCAGTTTATAAATGAACTTGATAAAATCCGCAAATTTTACGGCATTGAAATTAATTCTATCCACCCTTGCGGCTCGGTAGGTGAGCCATATTATCTGTTTTCAGGTTATGAACGAAGATATCGTGACGCGTTTGAATACTATAAGCAGTATTATTACGCTTGTGAGGTTTTGGATGCTAAAACCGTAGTAATTCACGGGGATAGTTTGCAAGGTCATATATCTATGGAAGAATATGCCCAGCGTCTTATGGAAATGAATATAGAGGCAGAAAAATACGGTGCTTCTATTTGCCACGAAAACGTTAACCGATACCGCGGCGCAACTCCCGAAAATATTCAAGAATTAAGAAAATTGACTGATGACAGAATAAAGTTTACCTTTGACGTCAAGCAGGCGGTACGTGACGGTTGCGGTGTAGAGGCAATGTATAAGGCAATGCAAGGTAACATTATAAATGTTCACATCAGCGATAATTGTAAAGAGGCTGACTGTATGTTGCCCGGTAAAGGTGACTTTGATTTTGGAAAGCTCTTTTCCAAGCTTCAGGCTGACGGTTATGACGGTGCTTGTCTTATCGAGGTATACCGTTATGCTTACGGCGAGCCTAAAGAATTGATAGATGCTTATAAAAATGTGAAAAAAATTCACTTTAACTATTGACAATTCTGTATTTTGCATTATAATAAATATGAAAATTGTTCACAAAAAGGTGAGTTGTAATGCAAAAAGTAAATAAAAATCACAAAACGAGTTATTATAGGGTTGTCAAAAGCAGAGAAATGATTGGCAAAAATTTTCAATGGATGTACGGCATTGAAGGGTTTTCAAACGGAGAATCTATATCCTTGCGTGCATTATCATTTGACCGTAAAAGGATTGAAGAATTGGTTGACTCAATGAATTCCAAAAGTTTGGAGCTAAAGGTGTTACGTGAGGTTGTAGATACCTTTTTATTAAGCAGATAAAAAAGAAAACGCCGTACAGGTATTCCTGTACGGCGTTTTTGTTGAGATTAAATTAAACTTTAATAATACCCAAAGCCTCTAATACTGAGAAACCAAGAATCAACACTATGCAGATAGGTGCAATATACTTGATAACGACGGTGAAGAGGGTTTTAGCTTTAAATTTTTGTCCTTCGAGTTCAGCCTCTTCGATAAGTGTTTTAGGCTTTAAGACATAACCTATAAATAAGCAGGTAAAAAGTGCGGTAATCGGCATCAAAACACTGTTGCTGATAAAGTCAAAGAAATCAAGGAAGCCAAGACCGATGATTTTAATACCGGCTAAAATGCCGTTTCCGTTAGAGAGTGCCGAGGGGATACCTAAAACGAGGCAAAGAACTAAAACAACCAAACAACTTAAAGTTCGGTTTAGTTTGAATTTATCTTTCACGATTGAAACAACGGTTTCCATAAGCGAAATTGACGAGGTTAAAGCGGCAAAGAATACAAGAACAAAGAAGATTAAACCGATTATTGTGCCGCCGGGCATACCGTCGAAAACTTTGGGTAAAACGGCAAACATAAGACCCGGACCTTTGCCCATTTCCTCACCGGAGGCGGTAACTGCAGGCACAATCATAAGACCTGCCAAGAAAGCAATACCGGTATCGAAAATTTCAATATTATGTACCGCAGATTCGGCGTTAACATCCTTTTTCATATATGAGCCGTAGGTTATCATAATACCCATAGCCAATGACATTGAATAGAAAAGCTGACCCATTGCGGCAAGAATTGTAGTTGCTTTAAATTTGGAGAAGTCAGGGACGAGGTAATATTTCACACCCTCTAAAGCACCGGGTTGGCAAAGAACATAAGCAGTCACGCCAATAATCATTATAATAAGTAACGGCATCATAATTTTGCTGACACGCTCAACGCCTTTTTCAACACCAAGTAAAACTACTACTGCGGTAAGCCCTAAGAATATTAAAAACCAACCGATAGGTTGCCATAAGTTAGAGATAAAATTGCCGAAGTATGAATCACCTGCGGCTGTATGGCTGTTACCTGTTGCAAATACGGCGATGTATTTCGTTACCCAACCGCCGATAACACAGTAGTAAGGTAAAATAATTGCCGGAACAACCGAAGCTAAAATTCCGATAAAGGAAAAGCGTTTGTCCAATCTTTTGAATGCACCGATTGCACTTAAGCCGGTTTTACGGCCGATAAGAATTTCAGCCGCCATAAGTGCAAAGCCGAAAGAAAGTGCTAAAACGATGTAAACCAAAAGGAAAATACCGCCACCATATTGTGCGGCAAGGTAAGGGAAACGCCAAATATTGCCCAAGCCTACAGCTGAGCCTGCGGCAGCTAATACAAAACCGATTTTTCCGGTAAAACTGCCTCTTTTTTCAGTTGAAATATTCTCGCTCATAATAAACCTCTCGAAATTTAAGAACTTATAAGTCCTTTAAAATATTATAGATATTATTACATAAATTGACAAAAATTACAAGGATAAAATTACTTTATGTAGCATTAACACCTACGCGGTGTTTTGACTGCTTCGACGAACCCGAGGCTTCTCACCCTCATAACATCACAATTATAACGCACCTACTCAAAAGGGTAGCTCTTTTTTAATGGCGGAGAAAGAGGGATTCGAACCCTCGAACCACTTTTAATGGTTACACGATTTCCAATCGTGCGCGCTCGACCAACTACGCGATTTCTCC
>JAZRQE010000062.1:0-1730 GCA_045649545.1 Acutalibacteraceae bacterium | reverse complement strand
ATTACCACCAGACTTGACCTAAAATCTTCGTCAATTGGTTGTTAGGAGGCGGTAGTGTGATTGACTGTCCTATTTTCTTCTCGAGCAACAGAGTTGGTAGAGTATATACCGGTGGAAAACTTTTTTCTACTTTTTTTGGCGATGATTCGGTGGATTCCTATGAGCCTGAAGAGTGGATAGCTTCTAGTGTTAGCGCGCTCAATAAAAATTCAAAAAGTGCAAAAGAAGGGGTTTCAAAAGTTGTAAACAGCGACCTGTATTTTGATGAGCTTATTGAAAAATACCCGCTGGAGCTTTTGGGCAGTAGTAAAAAACTGCGCATTCTCGTTAAAATATTAGATAGTGCAATACGCTTGCCTGCTCAGGCTCACCCCGACAAAGAGTTCTCAAGAAAATATTTTAATTCCGAATACGGTAAAACAGAGTGTTGGATAGTTTTGGATACAAGACCTAATGCCAAGATTTATTTTGGGTTTAAGGAAGGAGTTACACTTAAACAATTTCAACAAGCCATTAACGACAGCGAGTATGATAAGGACGCTATGGAAAGGCTTATGCTAGAAATTGAACCGAAAAAGAACAGTGTATATATAGTTCCTGCAAAAACGGTACACGCTATCGGTAAGGGCTGTCTTATCCTTGAAATACAAGAGCCTACTGATTTTACTATTCAACCGGAGCGTTATTGCGGCGAGTATCAACTATCTGACAATGAGATGTATATAGGGCTTAGCCGTGAGGATGCATTAAAGTGTTTCGACTTTGGCAAAACACCAAAGGCTGAAATTGAGCCCGAAATTGCGCAAACAACTTTTTCGGTAAAGGTCGAAAGTCTAATAAATAATAAACATACAGAGTGTTTTATCGTTAACCGCTTTACACTTTCGGATGGCGAGGTAACCCTCAGGGTAGATGACAGTTATGCAATTTATATTGTTACCGACGGCGAGGGTACGCTTGTGGGAGACGGATATGCTAAATCAATTAAAAAAGGCGACTATTTCTTTATGCCTGCGTGTCTTATGGGCAAATATAAGGTAAACGGTAATGTTGAAATTGTTGAATGTTATTAGGAGAGAATTATGCAAGCAATAGGCATTGATATAGGTACAACCAGTATTTGCGGTGTCGTTATTGATATTAAGACCGGTGAACTTTTAAAATCGGTAACAAAAGACAGTAATGCCTTTTTAAGTGGTGTTGCCGATTGGGAAAAAATACAGTCGGTTGAAAAAATTATAACTATCGCAACCGAAATTTTGGATAGTTTGATTTCAACAGAAACCGCTGTTATTGGTGTTACGGGACAGATGCACGGCATTGTTTATGTTGATAACAATGGCAGTGCGGTAAGTCCTTTATACACATGGCAAGATGGCAGGGGTAATCAGCCATTTGAAGATACCACTTATGCCGAATTTTTAGGCAGTAGCACAGGCTATGGCAATGTAACCGATTTTTATAACAGACAAAACGGTTTGGTGCCGAAAGACGCGGAATATTTTTGCACAATTCACGATTATTTTGTTGCTCGGCTTTGTGGCCTTAAAAAACCACAGATACACATTACTGATGCCGCAAGTTTTGGTCTGTTTGATTTGAAATCAAAGACATTCACCTGTGACGGCAATGTCGATTTTATTGATGGCTACAAAATAGTAGGGGAATATAAAAATATACCTGTCAGTGTTGCTATCGGTGATAATCAAGCAAGTGTTTTGTCAAGTCTT
>JAZRQE010000061.1:0-66526 GCA_045649545.1 Acutalibacteraceae bacterium | reverse complement strand
TCTCAAAAAAATTTAAGGGTCCTATTTTTCAATAGTTATCGTTGTTTAATTTTCAAGGTCCGCTACACTCCTTAAGGCTTCCCCTCACGCGAGTGCCTGACTATATTACCACACCACTTTCACTTTGTCAACAGTTTTTTTCATAAAATTTAAAAATTTTTTCATAACTTTAAAAGTTTTAAAAACCCGCTTAACAAGGCCGTTTTGTGGATATTTCGATTATTACCGAATTATTGTGTTTTTATACATAACAGTACACATTATATTGTGAATTTTTAAAATCTTATTGTTTTTTAGTTTATAATGACGTAAATTCACTATTGAAAATTTAATTGCTTTACATTATAATGGGTATGGTTAGTCGAAGCGCTCATTGGCGTTTCGACAAACTACAATCATTATAATATATAAATATATAAAATAGTATTTATTGAAATTTCCTTACATTATATATAGGACATTTCGGAGGTTATTATGGAATACACTTTTTCGGGCCCGATTGCCGATTTAAAACCGTCGGCAATTCGTGAAATTTTAAAATTTACATCTATGCCGGGATATATTCCCTTTGCAGCAGGAAATCCTGCTCCCGAGGCCTTGCCGACTGAAACCGTTGCAAAAATTTCGGCTGAGATTTTAAGCACCCGTCCGGTTGATGCTTTACAATACTCGGTAACCGAGGGTTATATGCCTTTGAGAAACCACTTGAAAGAATATATGAAACAAAAGCACAATGTTGGCAGTGAGAACGACGAGATTATTATCACCTCAGGTGCACAGCAGGTTATGAACCTTGCAACTATGGTGCTTTGCAACCGCGGTGATACTGTCATCTGCGAGAACCCGAGTTTCATCGGCTCGCTTAACGCTTTCCGTGCTTTCGGCGTAAATTTGGTCGGTGTTGACATTGACAATGATGGAATGAACATGGAAAAGTTGGAGGAAGCACTCAAAGCCAACCCCAACGCCAAGTTCATTTACACAATTCCCACTTTCCAAAATCCGTCAGGCACTACAATGAGCCTTGAAAAAAGAAAAACCTTATACAGCCTTGCAAAGAAATACGGTGTTCTGATTTTAGAGGATAATCCTTACAGTGACACCCGTTTCAGAGGCGAAGAATTACCGACACTTAAAAGTATGGATACCGACGGCATCGTTATCTATGCCGGCACTTTCTCAAAGGTTATTTCACCGGGTCTTAGAGTTGGCTTCACTGTTGCACCTAAAGAAATCGTGCAAAAAATGGTTGTATGCAAACAGACAAGTGACGTACATACCGGCATTTTCGGGCAGATGATTTGCCACGAGTTTATGACTAAATACGACTATGAGGCACATCTTGACCGCAACCGCGAGGTTTACCGCAAAAAATGTGACCTTATGACCGGACTTATTGACGAGCATTTAGGCAAATACGTAACCTACGTAAAGCCCGAGGGCGGTTTGTTTGTTTGGCTAGAGTTGCCTGAAACCGCCGATATGGTCGGCTTCTGCACCGCCGCTGTTAACAACAAGATTGCCACCGTACCGGGAACAGCGTTCACTGCCGATGTTAACGCTAAAAGTCACTGCTTCAGAACCAACTACTCTACCCCAACCGATGAGCAGATAGTAAAAGGTATGGAAATTCTCGGTAAAACTGCAAAAGAATTTTTTAAGTAATATATTATATATATAATGTAAGGAATTAGCCAAAGCATTTGAGGAGATAATTATGGAACAGAATACTGCCCCGAAAAAAAGGGCTTTGAGTTTTATACAGTCAAGCGGTATGTTCACCTTGGGCAACTACCTTGGCGCTGTTAAAAACTGGAACAACATGCAGGAGGAGTTTGAGTGTGTTTTCGGAATTGCCGACCTGCACTCAATCACCGTCCGTCAAGACCCCGCAACACTACGCAAGCAGATTTATTCTGCCGCCGCAATGTTATTGAGTACCGGTCTTGACCCCGAAAAATCTTTAATTTTCATGCAGTCGCACGTTGCAGCACATTCGCAGTTGGCTTGGATTTTAAACTGCTATACCCAGTTTGGTGAGTTGTCAAGAATGACACAGTTCAAGGATAAATCGCAAAAGCATGCCGACAATGTCAACGCCGGACTTTTCACCTACCCCGTTTTGATGGCAGCCGATATTTTGCTTTACAAACCCGATTTGGTGCCGGTTGGTGCTGACCAAAAGCAGCATTTGGAAATTGCCCGCGACATTGCCAAGCGTTTCAACGGCATTTACGGTGACGTTTTCACCATCCCCGAGCCGTACATTGCCCCGATTGGTGCAAAGGTTATGTCCTTGCAGGAGCCGGAGAAGAAGATGTCGAAATCTGACGAAAACGAGAATGCGAAAATTCTTCTTACCGACGACCCCGATATGATTATGCGTAAATTCAAACGTGCTGTGACCGATTCGGAAGCACGTGTTTACGTTGGCGAAAACAAACCGGGAATTAACAATCTTATTGAGATTTATTCCTGTGTTACCGGCAAAACCGCCGACCAAATCACTGCCGAGTTTGAGGGCAAGGGTTACGGTGACTTTAAAATGGCTGTGGGTGAGGCAGTTGTTGAGGAATTAAGACCCGTTCAGGAAAAATATAATATGTATATTTCCGACAAAGCAGAACTCGAAAAAATTTACAAACAGGGTGCCGAAAAGGCAGAATATGTTGCCCGAAAGACCCTTTCAAAGGTAATGAAAAAGGTTGGTTACGTGCTGTAATCAAATAATAAAAAACAAAGGTCAGTCTACCATTTGGTAGATTGACCTTTTTATACTGTTTATTCTCTAGAATAATTACCGCGTATTTATACAGAATAAAAATATATTCACATTTTTTGAGGGTTATAAATGAAAGAAAAAACCAACAATTTATTAACGGTTGGCGGCGGACTGCTGGCAGGTTTTGTAAACGGCTTATTAGGTGCAGGCGGAGGTATGCTCTCTGTACCGATTTTGGAAAGGTCAAATTTGGAAAAGAAAAAAGCCCACGCGAGTGCAGTAGCAGTAATAATGCCATTGTCACTTTTTTCGGCAACACTTTACCTTATAAACGGCAGTGTTACGGTGAGCGACGCCGTAAAATACATCCCTTGGGGATTATTAGGTGCCGCGGCGGGAACTCTTCTTTTGAAAAAACTTCCCGATAAATGGATACGTCGAATTTTTGCGATTTTTATGATTTGGGCAGGAATAACACTACTTACGAGGTGATATTATTTTTGACATTGCTGTGATTTTAGCAGGGTTTCTGTCCGGAGTGATAGGTGCTATGGGTTTGGGTGGCGGTGGTATACTTTTAATTTACCTTACCGTTTTCGCTAACATCCCTCAACTAAAAGCACAAGGAATTAATCTTCTGTTTTTTCTGCCCGTAGGATTAATCGCCATCATAATTTACTCTTTTAAACACTTAATTGAGTGGAAAACCGTTTTAAAAATGTGGCTCGGCGGTGTTTTAGGAGTAGGTTTGGGAGTTTTACTCGCCAAAACTATTGAAACCGACCTTTTAAGTAAAATTTTCGCTATTTTTTTGATTGTTTTCGGCGGTTGGCAATTGTTCGCGAAACAAAAAAATAATCATAAACATTTGAGCCGTTAGGTGTTGACCTGACGGCTAATTTGATGTAAAATAACTGTGTATGAAAATTTAATGTGACGGGTACAATTCCCGTTAAGGAGAAATTTTATGGCTAAACTTTCACCCTCAATTTTAGGCTACGATTATTTAGAGTTGGGAACTGCTTGCAAGCAGTTAGAAGAATGCGGCACCGATATGCTCCACCTTGATGTTATGGACGGCATTTTCGTGCCTAACATTTCGTTTGGTTGCCCGGTTATAGACTCTATTAAGAAGCACACCTCTTTACCGTTGGATATTCATCTTATGATTGACCGTCCTTTGCGTTACATAAAAGATTTTGCCAAATATGCCGATTGGCTAGGGTTCCATTACGAAGCCGGCTCGGATGTTAACGAAACGCTTGACGAAATTCACGCTTTGGGTGTAAAAACCTGCCTTACAATCAAACCCAACACCCCTGCCGAAGCCATTTTCCCATTTTTGCCGAAATGCGATATGGTTTTGGTTATGTCGGTTGAGCCGGGATTCGGTGGTCAAAGTTTTATGCCCTCGGCACTCCAAAAATTAAATGCATTACGTGCTGAACGCGACCGTCTTGGTTTAAACACCTTATTAGAGGTTGACGGCGGCGTTAATGAGGAAACCGGCAAACTTTGTGTTGAAGCCGGTGCTGATGTTTTGGTTGTAGGCAGTGCTTTGTTCAAAGCACAAGACCTGAAAGCGAAAGCTACCGAATATATGTCACTCTAATCCAGCCCATCGCCTTAACTATTCGTGACACAAAGCAGAACCGATTATATAAATTGCATTTTTTAAAGCAATCGGTTTGCCGTACTCAAAGGTTTTGACGCGTTCTAAACGCGAGGTAACAGGACGGTCGGCAAAGTTAAGCAATATTTGTCGGTTTAATGAAGAACTGATATTTTTAACCGCCAAACGGTATTTGTTGCGGTATTTATACATTGACGAAAAGCAATAGCGGGTTTTGGGGTCTTTATATAAAAGTTCGCAGGTTTTTAAAGCCGCCTCGGTTGATTTAAATTCAAAAACCGACCAACCGTTTACGCTTGCCGCAACCTTTGCTGTTTTAGGTTTTTCGGGTATAAAGTAAATTTCACAACCACCGCTGAAAACGGGATATATTTCAATCGCAAAATCGCGAGCGTCGGTATTAAAGCCCACTTTTGATGCCGCAAGTTTTAGCAAAACAATCAACGCTTTTGACGATTCTTTTGTATCCTTTTCAAAAAGAACGCGGTCAATATTATATTTTACGGTTTCAACTTCGGACAGTAATACCTTTAACTGTCCGTCGATTTCAGTTACAGTCATAACGCACCCCCGAAACTTTAAATCAATCCATTATAATGGTCGTTGAACGTGGAAATGACACTTTCAGGGTCATTTCCACACCTAATCTTCGATTTGTTAACAAATTTTTAAAGAAAATTTGCCCATATCCGTTACAGTGATTGTCATACAAAATTAAATTAGTAAATTTGATTTTGTTAAAGCCACTTAAAAGTGGCTTGTCGAATCGCTTATTGGCGTTTCGACAAACTACAATCATTTTATCGGCTTTTGTGGAAACGCTTTACGTTTCCACGTTCTACAATCATTATATTTTTAAAAACAGTTTCGGTGCTTGGACAGAACTTAAATTTGTATTTTTACACCTTTAATTGCCAACAATATTCATTGTGACAAAGCGAGGTGTTAAAAATGCAGGATGATTATAAATACAAAACAGAAAAAAGTGGCTATTCCGCCGGCAAAACCTTTGTTAAGTCGGCAGTGTGGACATTGGCGGCATTGGCTCTTATCGCCATTGGCTTTTACGGTGCCGACCTTTTGTTCGGGTGAATACCCCTTAAAAGGAGAAATTAAAAATGGGAAACTACAAAGAACTTAAATCCGGCTCGGACGTTCGAGGATTTGCTTCGGATATTTTCGGTAACACAGTAAACTTGACCGACGAGGCGGTGTTTGACATCACCGCAGCGTTTGTGCTGTTTTTATCCAAAAAAAGCGGTAAAAGTGCCGACAGTTTAACAGTATCGGTTGGTCACGATTCACGTATTACTGCTGAAAAAATCAAGGCTAAAGTTATTGAGGCATTGGTTTCGGCAGGTGTTTCGGTTTTGGATTGCGGTCTTTCCTCGACCCCCAGTATGTTTATGACCACCGTTAAAAGAAATTGTGACGGTGCAGTGCAGATTACCGCAAGCCACCACCCTGCCGACCGTAACGGATTAAAGTTCTTTTTGCCATCAGGCGGATTGGACTCGAGTGACATTGCCGAAATTATCGAAGATGCAAACAACGGCAAAACCGCCCCTCAGTCCAACGGACGTGTTGAAAAGGTCGATTTTATGACCGAATACTCTGCAATTTTGCGTAATATTATCTGTGACGAATTGGGCGTTACGGAAGAAGACATGCCGCTTAAGAATTACCACATTGTTGTTGACGCAGGCAACGGTGCCGGCGGATTTTATGCCGATAATGTTCTCGAAAAATTGGGAGCCGACACTTCGGGCAGTGTTTATTTAGACCCAGACGGTATGTTCCCCAACCATATTCCCAACCCCGAAAACTCTAAGGCTATGGAAAGCATTTGCAATGCAGTCCTTTCTTCTAAAGCCGATTTGGGCGTTATCTTTGATACCGACGTTGACCGTGCCGGCTGTGTTGATTCGACAGGTGTTGAAATAAACCGCAACCGTCTGATTGCTCTTTCTGCTGCTATTGCCTTGGAAAAAGAGCCCGGCTCGACCATTGTTACCGACAGTGTAACCTCATCCGGACTTAAAACCTTTATCGAGGAAAATCTTGGCGGTAAGCATCACCGCTTTAAGCGTGGCTACAAAAATGTTATCAACGAGGCTATCCGTTTATGTGAAGAGGGTATCAACGCTCCACTTGCTATTGAAACCTCAGGTCACGCCGCATTAAAGGAAAACTATTTCCTTGACGACGGAGCTTTTCTTGTTACCAAAATTATTATTAAAATGGCAAAGTTGGGTATGATTGGCAAAAGCATTTCGGATTTGACTGCCGACCTTAAAGTACCCGAAGAAGCCGAAGAGTTGCGTTTTAATATTGAAACTGAGGATTTCCGTGCATACGGCGAAAAAGTTATTGCCGATTTAGAAAATTGGTGTAAAGAAAAGTCAGGATTTATAATTGCCGACGACAACCGCGAGGGATTACGTGTCAGCGTTAATGACGGTTGGTTCTTGTTAAGACTTTCAGTGCATGACCCTGTTATGCCTATGAATATTGAAAGCGATTCAAAAGGCGGCGTACGTAAAATTTTAGAGGAAATTTCCGAATTTTTCTACGCTCAAACTTCGCTTGATACATCCTCACTGAAAAACTTTTTGAAATAAAACAAACATAGAAAGTTACATACTATGAAAAATAATTTAAAAGGCGGCATTATTCTGCTTATTGCCGCCGCAATCTGGGGCAGTGCATTCGTAGCACAAGAAGAAGCCGCACCGTTTGTCGGCTCGTTCACATTGAACTGTCTACGCTCGTTTGTTGCAGTTGTTATACTTGTGCCGTTTAGCCTCATTATGAAATCGACCCGCGAGAAAAGAACGGGACAAAAAGAAAAAACACTGTCCAAAAGACTTATTTTGGGCGGTGTGCTTTGCGGTATTGCTCTATCCCTCGCCGCCAATTTACAGCAGTTTGGCATTATTTTCAACGCCGAACTCACCGCAGGCGGCTCAGGTAAAGCCGGCTTTATTACGGCTATGTACATAATTTTTGTTCCTTTGTTTTTGGTGATATTAGGACAAAAACTGCGTTTTTCAATGATACTCTCAGTACTGATAAGCGTTTTTGGTCTATACTTCATCAGCGTGAAATCGGGATTTACGGTTTCCGTCGGTGACATCGTGCTTTTACTTTGTGCCGTTGCTTTCGCGGTGCATATTACCATTGCCGACTACTTTGTTTCAAAAGTTGATGCCATTGCACTTTCGGCAATTCAGTTTTTCACCGTAGGTGTTGTGTCCGGTATTTTGATGCTAATTTTCGAGCGGGATACATTAAATATAAACAACATTATCCACGCCGCTGTGCCTATACTTTACTGCGGTGTGATGTCATCGGGCGTTGCTTATACGTTCCAACTTTTAGGTCAAAAGTATTGCGAAGCCACCGTTGCAAGCATTGTTATGAGTTTGGAATCGCTTTTTGCAATGGTAACCTCCTGCATTTTTTACACCATGCTACCCACACCTCGCGAGGCTATCGGTTGCATTTTAATGATGATTGCAATTTTCATTGTCGAAACTCCGTTTGCTGACCGACTTTTTTCTAAAGTTTTCAAAAAGAAAACAACCGTTAATGTATAACGTATGGAATATAAAATCATTCGTTCCAACCGTAAAACTTTAGCGTTAGAGGTGACATTAAAGGGTGAAATTTTAGTTCGAGCACCGTATCTTGTTACCGATAAAGCAATTGCCGAGTTTGTCAGTTCGCACGAAAATTGGATACTGAAAACCCTAAAAAAGCAGGAAAAACGCCGCGAGCGAAACCCCGAGCCGACTTTGGAAGAAATAAAAATGTTAAAGGCTCAAGCCAAAGAAATTTTGCCCCAAAGGGTTAACTTTTGGAGTGAAAAAACCGGTTTAAAATGCACCAAAATCACCATAACCTCAGCAAAAACGCGATATGGCAGTTGTAGCGGCAAGAATTCCATCAGTTTTTCATATCTTTTGATGCGTCATTCAATGGAAATTATAGATTACGTTGTTTTGCACGAATTAGCACACACCAAACACCATAATCACGGCAAGCAATTTTGGAATTTGATTGAAAAATATATGCCCGACTTTAAATCTAAGCGTGATTTACTTAAAATGTAGCAACACCGCCGTTTTGCATTTGCAAGACGGCGGTGTTTTTTTACTTTGATTTTAACTTTTCATAAATCTCTTCGGCAGTTTTGCCAATATATTGGCTTTCCTCAGCCGACACTGTGCGAAGTTTTTGCAGTTTGGGTAACCCCCAAACATTGAAAATTTTAGGACCGAGCCAAGTATGATAAGCGGTTGGCTGAAAAACACCTTTCAAAATACTCAATGCCGCTTTTTTCGGTTTCATAAAAATGATTTTCATGGGATTTTTAATAACGGCAAAAATCAACTTCGGATAATGGGCGGTAATATTAGTAAATGTAATACCCGGATGAACTATGGACAGCGTCACGTCGGTTTCGGCCTTAAAAAGTTCATAAAGTGAAAACATCAGATACCGCTTGGCGTTGCCGTAAACCTTTGATGATGCAGTTCGGGTGGTAAAATCTATGTCATTGGGGTCGGTTTTAGAATAATTATGTGCAATACTGCCGACCGCAACGACTTTTGCCTTGCGTTCACGTAAATTGGGCAATAGTTCACGAATTATATACAACGGTGAAACGAAATTGATTTGAAAAACATTGTCGAAACCTGTCGAACACTTATGACGTGGTATACTGT
This sequence comes from Acutalibacteraceae bacterium, assembly GCA_045649545.1. Classification (GTDB taxonomy): domain Bacteria; phylum Bacillota; class Clostridia; order Oscillospirales; family Acutalibacteraceae; genus UMGS172. Next base: position 57,441 of record JAZRQE010000061.1, on the reverse strand, counting down.
ACGCACCGGCATTATGAATAAAAACATCTATCGGCAGTTGTTTTAGTGTCTCGAGTGCCGATTTTACCGAATCAAAATCTTCTAAATCAACTGTAATTCGGTTAACATTTACATTGGGATAGTCAACGATAAGTTGTTTTTCAAAAGAACTTGAACGCTCGGCGTTGCGGTCAAGTAGAATTATATTGGCGTGCAATTCACACAAAAACCGCACCAATTCGCGACCTAAACCTCCGGTTGTACCCGTAACGGCAACCGTTTTACCTTTTAAATCTTCGGTATTCAGTTTTAGCCATTTGTCATAATTCACTTCTCTCGCCTCGCTTTGACCACTTTGTCACTTTAAAAATGATAACATTTTTAAAAGATATAGTCAAGCGATAGCAAAAATAAACATATTAACCTGCGATAAAAAATAACTCAAAACAGCACAAATTGGAAAGGTCAAACCCCAAGCAAAATACATTGATTTTTGGGTGCGATTCCCCTTATCGTGTTTGCTATTTACACTACCTGCACCCACGATTGCCATTGTTTTAGCCACGGTTGTAGCAGCAGGGATGCCCAAAATCGACAAAACCGACAGTGTCACTGCTGACGTTAAATCTGCACTGAAACCTTGACTAGGATTTTTGGGTGCAAAGGTATCAATTGAATCTATAATTTTCCGTCCGCCTAAAAAAGTGCCTAAAGTTATCATTCCCGCACTTAAAACCACCGCCCACAACGGTACTGAAACAGAATCTGTTGCGTGAGCAATGTGTCGGTTTAAGCTCAAAGCCACCGCCAATACGCCTGCAAATTTTTGCCCATCCTGAGCACCGTGGGCGAATGACGACATCATTGCTCCCAAAACCTGAAGTTTTTTAAAGGTGCTATCCCCTAATTCCAAAAACCTATCAACCCATTTTGTGACAAAATACGATAAGACACATAGCGGATATGTAGTTAATATAAGACCGACGGCAACCTTAAGCCATTCGTAAAGGTTTACTGTCGAAAACCCCGCCACCGCAACACCTGAAGCCGACAGTGCCGCAAGCAACGCGTGACTTTCACTTGTTGGGAGACCTAATTTTAAAGCAATCAGCGACCACAAAACAACTGTAACAATTGCCGCTATTAAGGCAGGCAAAAAATTATCGGTTTCACCGTTTACATTTGCTATTTCATAAATACTTACCGCTACCGAGTTTCCCCAAAAACACATTGCAACGCCACCTAAAAAATTGCAAACCGCCGACAGAAAAACCGCAAGCCTAAATTTCACCGCACCTGAACTCACCGCCGTTGCCACCGTTACGGGTGCATCAGTCCAGCCGTTTACAAGCATTAAAAGGCAGGTGGGCACAAAGACAAGCAAAATATCACCTATATTACCACCTCACTGATACTTGAAAAATTTATAAAATTAGTGTATATTAATATTACATAAATTAACTATGGAGAATGTTATGAAATTCATCCCTTACGATTCACGAGATATTTTATATAAATCGCCTTTCGGTGCCGTGTCAAACTCTGAAACGGTTACTTTGCGTGTTCTTTTGCACGACAACGCTTTACCCCTAAAGGTTTATTTGATATTACGAGAAGACCAAAGCCACGAGGAGTACATTGAACTTTTGCCTGCCGACCGCTATGATGAGTCATACCGCTGGTACGAGGTGAAACTGACCTTACCCGAAGGTCTTTATTGGTATAAATTCTGTTTTGACTCTCCTTGGGGCAGACAGTTTATTACAAAATTCAAATTTTCGGAAGGCTTAATTTCAAACGAGGGTCAAGAATGGCAGTTAACCGTCTACGATAAAGATTTTGAAACCCCCATTGCCTTTAAAGGCGGAATAATTTATCAGATTTTCCCCGACCGTTTTTATAATTCCGGAAACACGAAAGAAAACGTGCCGTCCGACCGATACATTCATTCATCTTTTGAAGAAGCACCCGAATACCGCCAAAACAACGGTATCCGTTCCTTAAACAATGACTATTTCGGTGGAGATTTAGAGGGTATACGCCAAAAACTACCCTATTTAAAGGAACTTGGCGTCAGCATTATTTACCTCAACCCAATTTTTGAGGCTCACAACAACCACCGCTACAACACTGCCGACTACATGAAAATCGACCCGATGTTAGGCGATGAAAAAGACCTCAAAAAACTTTGCTGTGACGCCGAAAAATTAGGAATTTCAATAGTGCTTGACGGTGTATTTTCCCACACCGGTGACGACAGTATTTACTTCAACAAATACAACCGATACAACTCGGTAGGTGCTTATCAGTCAACCGAGTCACCCTATTTTAATTGGTACAACTTCCAACAGTGGCCCAACCGCTACAGTGCATGGTGGGGTGTGCCGAGTTTGCCCGAAACCAACGAGGAAAACCCCGACTTTGTCGAGTTTATTACCGGTGAAAACGGCGTATTACGTTATTGGTTGCGTTGCGGAGTTAAGGGTTGGAGGCTTGTTGTTGCCGACGAATTACCCGATAGTTTTTTAGATAAAATCCGCGCAGCTGTAAAGCAGGAAGATAAAAACGCCATCATTATCGGTGAAGTTTGGGAAGACGCAACCAACAAAATCAGCTACGGCCACCGCAGACGTTATTTAAGAGGCAAACAGCTTGACTCGGTTATGAATTACCCGTTTGCTTCTGCTTTGATAAAATTTATGACCGGCGGCAGCGGTGAAGACCTTCTGGACACCGTAATGAGCATCTGCGAAAACTATCCGCGTCAAGCGTTGCGGTTATTGATGAACCACGTCGGCACGCACGATACCGAGCGTATTTTGACCTCTTTAGGCGGCGAGCCCGTTTCCGGTCGAGGTCGTGCTTGGCAAAGTGATAAGAGAATGACCGGCGAGCAGATGTGGAACGCAAAAAAACTTTTGTATATCACTGCCCTTTTGCAATATACCCTGCCCGGTATTCCGTCACTTTATTACGGCGACGAAGCCGGAATGGAGGGCTACGGCGACCCGTTCTGCCGCGGTTTCTACCCGTGGGGCAAAGAGGACTTTTATTTGGTCGAGTTTTACAAAAAATTAGGGCAATTCCGTCGTAAAACGAAGGCTTTTGAAGACGGTGACTTTTGCCCGGTATCAGCCGGTCCCGGTCATTTTGCATTTATCAGAAAATGTGAAGATGAGCATGTCTTTGTGGCTGTTAACCGTTGGTATGAACAAATCACAGTTCCTGTTCCCGACGGTTTCGAGAACGCCGAAATCATATTTGGCTTTTTACCCGAGAACGGTCACGTAAAGGTTGACGGTCTTGGTTTCACCGTACTTAAATTAAGTACAAAACAAAATCGCAAAAAATCACATCAAAAGTCCTAACATCATCATTTCCTTTATTCTTTCATAAATTTCCTCTCCCATTTCAGGTGGGAGGGGATTTTTTCCTTTTCCCAATTCAATAGTAAACCCCGGACGGTGGAATTCCTCAATAAACCAATCCTTAAACCCACCGCCTATGGCTAATCCGCACGGCACATCAAGTGCATAACCGCTTGACGCCGCAAAAATTTCAGCCATTTTCCGTCCACGGCAGGTATCAATGCCGTTATAATCCCAATAAATCACCTCGCCCTGACTGTGAAAGCACATTACATACCTTATTGTCAATTTTCGACAAAGCTCTGTTAATGCTACTGTTTCAGGCTCGCTTTCGGGGCGTGTGCCGCCAAATCGGGTCGGTCCAGGGCCAAAATAACCCTCTTTTCGCTCTAATTCGTGAAGTTTTACCCACCCTGCATCGAAATTGTGGTTAAGGTCAACACCGCGAGCGTTGGCGTTCCAATTTGTAAAATTTCCGTTACACAGTCGGCTAAAATAACCTGCTTGTATTCCGCACCCGACAGCACCTTTTAATGAGATTTCGCACCCGTCAGGATTACACAATGGCACAAAAATCACACTTTTACCGTTTAACGTACGGCGGGCATCGACATCTGAAAATTTACCGCCTAATTTCAAAGCCTCACACAAATCAGCTATAAACCGCAACAAAACAGTGGCAGTTATACGCTCGCTACCGTGAATTGCGGCGGTGTATAATATACATTCTTCACTGTCCCCTATTCTTAACGCCTTTATGTCCCGACCCATAACCGTTTTACCGATTGAAGTCATTTTTAAGAAAGAATATTCATCAGTTAATTGCCTAAAAACCGCCTCAAAACCGTTGCAATCATACTCAATATGTTTTATAATTGTTTTCATAAGTCAAAACCTCAAACTGTGTTTTATTAATATTATGAAAAAGAGGTAATCAGTATGAATTTAGAGGAAAAAACCATAAGCCAATCCTACGTTTTTCGCGGAAAAGTAATTAATATGCGTGTTGACGAGGCACTATTGCCCAACGGTAAGACCGCGGGCCGTGAGGTTGTTGAACATAACGGCGGTGTTTGTGTTGTGGCATTGACCGAAAATAACGAGATTTTTTTGGTAAAGCAGTTCCGCTACCCTTACGGCGAGATAATCTACGAAATTCCTGCCGGCAAGCGTGACGGCAACGAAGAGCCGTTAGCCTGCGGCATCCGTGAACTTAAAGAGGAAACCGGAATGACTGCCGAAAAGTTTATACCGTTAGGTGAGTTATACCCCTCCCCCGGCTATTGCGGTGAGATTATTTGGATGTATGCCGCGGTTGGGCTTTCTGCAGGCGAATGTGACCCCGATGAAGACGAATTTTTAGAGGCAGAAAAAGTACCGCTTGAAAGAGTAATCGAAATGATAATGTCAGGCGAAATTAAGGATGCCAAAACCCAAGCCGCAGTGTTAAAATTAGCCGAACTTATCCGTCAGGGCAAAATTTAGGTTATCATTCAAAAGCCCTCCTTGCCTAAAGGAGGGTGGCAGCCGTAGGCTGACGGGAGGATTTTAAATTTACGGACAGTCGAGGACGGTAATTCCCTACTAAAATCCACTTTTTTCGCAAGGGAGTCTCTGCTACTAAAAAAGAGTTCTGTACTTTATTTCAAGTACAGAACTCTTTTTTAATCCATATTGAAAACTTCAGCGTTTAAACTTTCGGCATCAGCGGGAATATGCGACACCATCAAAACCGGCTTATCCCTTTCTAAAAACTCGCGTTTTATCATTTTTGCCATAATTTCGCGGGTTTCGGCGTCGATACCGTTAAACGGCTCGTCTAATATAAGTGCATCTCCACCGAAAGCAACTGCTCTTACAATTGCGGCACGGCGTTTCATTCCGCCACTTAATTCTGAAACGCGTTTGTTTAACGAATCACCTAGCCCTGCCTCGTTTATAAGTTTCATAGCAAACTCATACTTTTCTTTCGGCAACGGTAACAGTATGTTTTTCTTTAAGGAAAGTGAGGAAATGAGCCTATCCTCCTGAAAAACAACCGCCGGATTTTGCGGTTTTGCTATCTGACCTGACGTTGGGCTTTCAAGTCCTAACAGCAACCTTAAAACAGTTGTTTTTCCGCAACCCGAATGTCCTTTTAAGCAAATGCACTTTCCGTTTTCAACCTTTAAGTTAAAGTCCCGCAATATTTCACGCTCGCCGTAAGAGAAACTGACATTTTTAAGTTCAATCATTTATGTCACTCCCCTTCCCGACGATTTTACTACAAATCCCTTTGAGTAAAATTTCAATCACAAGGCTCAATATAACAACCGTCAAGGTGATAGCGTAAACCGTGCTGAAATCTATCATTCCCTTACCTTCCATCAAGATTGTACCGAGTGCAACATTAGGCTCACTGATAACCTCGGCGGCAATACCGGATTTCCAAGCCAAACCCAACGCATTAACCGACGCAGTTAGTAACGACGGCGTTAAAGACGGAAGTTTTATGTTGAAAAACTGTTTTTTGGGTGATAGTCGATATAATTTCGCCATTTCAGAAAGTTCTTTGTTTTCACGGCTTAACCCGTCATGTACGGTTGCCCAAATCAGCGGAATTACCATCAAAGCCACAATTACAACGGGTAATGTGTCACTTTTAAAAAGCGAGAAAAACAGTATGGTAATTGCCACAACCGGCACGGCACGTATCATTTTTAATAACGGTGAAAGAACCCAATCGGCAAGTTTTACCGAGTATGTTAACACACCTGCCGAAAAACCAACTACCAAACCGATTATAAAACCGCTCATTATTCTTGATAACGACAATAAAACCGATGTTAAAAATTCACCCGTAAAGGCTATTTCAAGCCACTTTTCAAGTACAGTATGAGGGCGGGGCAGCAGTAAAAACATCAATTCGTTGTCCTTTGCTAACAGCACTGCCGCGACGTCCCACAGAAACACCCAAAGGGCGGTCACTAAAACCACCCTCAAGGCTTTTTTTATAATTGTTTTTAAATTATTTTGCGTAATAGAAATCATCTTTCGGCATTGCACCTCCGATAGATTCTGCGTTTGCAGTGAATAAAACGTTCAAATATCCGTTAACATTAGTTTTCATATCCGAACCCGTTACATAGCAAAGGTTGCAGGTCGGGATTGCCTTTTTTGCAATTGCTTCGGAAGCAGTAATTTTATAGGTTGCACAGTGCTTTGCTGCCACGTCAACATTCTCAATTGCAAACTGAATCGACTTTTCATATTCCTCCAAGAACTTTGCAACTGCTTCAGGGTTAGCGGTAACATAAGAGTCAAGTGCGATAACGCAACCCATCATTAATTGAGTATCCGAAACCTTTGACCACTCATCGTTAATGCTTAAAGCACGTCTTAAAGCGGCATTTTTAACCATAACGGTAGTTGCAGCAGGTTCAGGTGCCAAAGCCACTTCAGCCTCACCGCTAATTAACTTTTGTACCAAATCTTCACTTGAAACGAAGTTAATTGTAACATCATTTTCAGGGTCGATATTATTTTTGGTTAAAATGTGCTTTAAAATAAACTCGGGGTTTTGACCCTTACCGGTAGAATAAATCGTCTTGCCATTTAAATCGGCAATCGACTTAATTGTGTCTCCTTTTTCAAGGATAGAAAGTACGCCGTAGGTGTTAACGGCAAGCATTCTGACCTTGCCTTGAGTCTTGTTATATAAAGTTGCGGCAACGTTGGTCGGAACCGAGGCAATATTGATTTCGCCCTTCAAAAACTTCGCATTAATCTCGGTTGCAGCTGCGGCAACAGTAAAGGTATAGTTGTTTGCGGTGGTTTTAGCGGCAGAGTCAGCCATTAACTTTGCCATACCAACGCCGGTAGGACCGGTCATACAGGCAACCGTCATATCAACCGGTGTATACTCAACCTTTGATTCGTTAGACGGGGTAGAAGCCGTTCCCTTTTCACCGCCGCAAGCGGTAAGACCTAAAGCCATAACAATGACAAGCATTAAACTTAAAACTGATAATAATTTTTTCATTTTCAAATTCCTCCAAAAAAATATTATTTAATGATGAAAATATTTTTGTTTCGTGTAACTAAACCGCTTTGCTCCAGCGTTTCAATACTGCGGTAAAGACTTGAACGTCCCATTTTAAGCCTACGCGACAACTCTGCCAAACCAAAATTCAGTTTAACCTCGCCGTCGACCGACTGTGAAAGCAGGTATTCATACAGTTTTTGCACCGCACTGCCTGCCGAAAAGGCGTCAATACGTGCGTTTAAAAAGCGAATTCGGTCACTCAAAAACGTGATGTAGTTGTAGGCAACAGTAGGGAAGACCGCAAAAATATTTTTCAAGGTATCTTCCGAAAAATAGGCAACCTCACAATCGGTTTTGGCTAAAATTTTACTTTTGCCCTCTTTCCAAGACCCGAAAACACTCGCAACGCCGAAAACGTCACCCGAAGATATACTTCTGACGGTCACCTCGCAACCCGCATCTCCCGCACGGCAAACCAATGCATTACCCGAAAGCAATACACCGACCTGACCAACCTTATAAAGGTCGTCTGATTTCGGCACTGTAACCGGCTCACCGCTAAGCGACAAAACCTTTTGCACTTGGTCTACAGTCAATCCTTGGAACAAAAAACAGTTCATATTTTCACCTCTAAACTGTACCATTTGGTACACTTTATGGTATTATACACCCAAAGTTTACAAAAATCAAGTCCTTTTTGCAAATTTTGTTAAAATTTTAACAAAATAATGTAGGGGCTGACGCCCTCGGCAGCCCGTAAGATTTTTGCAATTATTAACGGGACGTCGAAGGTGCCGTCCCCTACAAAATAATTAAATTACACAATGTAGGGCGGTGCCTTGGTGCCGCCGTCAAACACAAAAAACAAAACGGCGGGAGTAAACCCCCGCCCTACAATATAAAATAAGGATATTGCATTTAAACGGACAGTCGAGGACGCCTGTCCCTACAAAATCATTACATCATTTACAAAAATCACCCGCACCTTTTGGTGCGGGTTGAAAATTTAAAATGTTAATTTTACTGCAAAGCAATCGTGAGCATCGGTTTTTCCTGAAACCAACCAACCGTCATCATCTGACGAAACAGAAACTTCAACTGTTTCGCCCAAAATTGCCTCATTAATAAAGTTTATTTCAAAACCCGAAATTGAATTTTCAATAACCTTTATCGGCAATGCGTCAAAACTTATGTCGGCATAAACGGTATTATTTACATGTCCGTTAAAATCAATATCCGAAAACCGTACTTCACGGCTGTATGTCTTGGCAACCTCACCGGAAAACGTCAGTTTTTCAGGATACGGACAAGAATTTTCCAAGTCTTCGTTATAAAGGAAATCTTGAAACCCGTTGATTTCACGCGGTCTTACGATTTTGCGGGTGTTCAGGTCAATAGTCGTAACCTCGGCTTTTGCTTCGGTCAAAACAACGCCTAATTCATCACGCAAAACGTAATTTCTCGTAAAACGGACACCTTTTAAACCGCTACACCAAGTAGTCAATGTTACGGTTTCCTTGGATTTCGGCAGGCGAGTCACCTTTATATTCATTTTGGTAAATATAAAAGCAAAACCCTGTTCATCACGCATTTTATCGGAGCTTGTGCCGAACTGGGCCAAGTGCAATTCGCCTATTTCCTGCTGACGTTTCATCAAAGCCGAAATTTTCAGTCGATTGAACATATCAACTTCGGCAGTGGAAATAGGGAAGTGCCACTGGTAAGCTGTTTTATCTAATATTACGCCCATTATTTTTTAACGATTTTTTCCATACCGCCCATATAAGGACGAAGTGCCTCGGGGATACGGATTGAACCGTCCTCCTGCAGATTGTTTTCAAGGAAAGCAATCAACATTCTCGGCGGAGCAACAACGGTGTTATTAAGAGTATGTGCCAAATAGTTGCCGTCCTTACCCTTAACACGGATTTTCAAACGGCGAGCCTGAGCGTCACCCAAATTCGAGCAAGAGCCGACCTCGAAATACTTTTTCTGTCTCGGCGACCAAGCCTCAACGTCAATAGACTTAACCTTTAAATCTGCCAAGTCACCCGAACAGCATTCGAGTGTTCTTACAGGGATATCCATCGAACGGAAAAGGTCAACGGTGTTCTGCCAAAGCTTTTCAAACCACATGGGCGACTCTTCCGGCTTACATACGACAATCATTTCCTGCTTTTCAAACTGGTGGATACGGTAAACACCGCGTTCCTCAATACCATGAGCACCTTTTTCTTTTCTAAAGCAGGGAGAATAGCTTGTAAGAGTGTAGGGGAGTTTCTCTTCAGGGTTAATTGTATCAATGAACTTACCAATCATAGAATGCTCTGAAGTACCGATAAGATAAAGGTCCTCGCCCTCGATTTTATACATCATAGCGTCCATTTCTGCAAAGCTCATAACACCGGTAACAACGTTGGAACGAATCATAAACGGCGGTACACAGTAAGTAAATCCGCGGTTAATCATAAAATCGCGTGCATAGGAAATAACTGCAGAATGAAGACGTGCAATGTCACCCATAAGATAATAGAATCCGTTACCGGCAACCTTTCTTGCACTGTCCAGGTCGATACCCTCAAACTTTTCCATAATTTCGGTGTGATAGGGAATAGGGAACTCGGGAACAACCGGCTCACCGTAACGCTGTACTTCAACGTTTTCGCTGTCGTCTTTACCTACAGGAACGGACGGGTCAATGATGTTCGGAATGGTCATCATAACTTTGGTTAACTTTTCGTCAAGCTCGGTTTCCAACACCTCTAATTCAGCCAAACGTGCGGCAAACTCGCCAACCTTTTTCTTGGCAGCCTCTGCCTCGTCCTTTTGACCCTTTGCCATAAAACCGCCAATTTGCTTGGAAATAGCATTACGCTCGGCACGAAGACCGTCAGCCTCACGTTGTGCGGTTCTTTTTTGCTCGTCTAATGTAATAGCCTCGTCAACAAGCGGTAACTTTGCGTCCTGAAATTTCTTTTTAATGTTCTCACGAACAATATCGGGGTTTTCTCTTAAAAATTTAATGTCTAACATTTTTATATCTCCATTCTAAATACGCTATATATTGTTGTTATACCATAAACACACGCTATATATTGTGTTTATTTTTCTCCTGCTATTTTTTTGGCAAGGTCAAACAGGTCATCATCACTGAAAAACTCAATCTGCAATGTGCCTGACTTTCCGTTGCCTGAAATTTTAACCTTGCGACCGATTTGCTCGGCTAACGCCGCCTCGGTTTCAACGTAAGTCTTATTTTTAATCCTCGGTTTTTTCATTGTAATGCCGACCGCTTGTTGCTTTGAAATACGCTCAATCTCGCGAACCGAAGCACCCGTCTTTGCCAACTCGAAAGCCTGACGGCGTAACTCTTTATCAGGGATTGAAAGCAACGCTCTTGCGTGGCCTGCGGTGATTTCACCGTTCTGCAAAGCCTCTTTTTCTGCGACACTCAAACCAATCAAACGCAAAGCGTTTGCAACTGCTGAACGGGATTTACCCACACGCTCGGCAACCTGTTCCTGCGTCAAAGAATAGGAATCCATCAATGTTTTATAGCCTTCGGCTTCTTCAATGGGATTCAAGTCCTCGCGTTGCAGGTTTTCTATGAGTGCTAACTCGCAAACCTCACTGTCTGACATTTCTTTTATTACAACCGGCACCTTTTCAAGTCCTGCCAAACGGCTTGCTCTCCAACGGCGTTCACCGGCTACAATCTGATAACTTCCGTCACTCATTGGTCGGACTAACAACGGCTGAATAAGTCCGTGCATTTTGATACTTTCGGACAATTCGCGTAATGCCGTATCGTCAAACACCTTTCTCGGCTGGTCACGGTTTGGGACAATCTGCGAAAGTCTTAATTCAACCGCCTGCTTGGTTTCAACCGTATTTTCGGTGAAAAGCGAGTCCATTCCGCGACCCAATCCGCCTTTTTTAACCGCCATACTCTCCACTCCTTACATTATACATAGTGTTTTGTTTTAATTACTTTTTCTTATTGCGTTTTACAAATTCCTTTGCCAAATCATTATACGCATCGGCACCCTTGCAACGGTTGTCGTAATACTGAATGGGTTTGCCGTAGCTCGGTGCTTCCGAAAGACGTACACCGCGGGGAATTGTGGTTTTGTAAAGCTCTTTCGGGAAATACTTTTTGATTTCACCCACAACCTGTTGGGTTAAATTCAATCTGCCGTCAAACATTGTGAGCAGTACACCCTCTAAATACAAATCGGGGTTAAAGCCCATTTTAATACGTTTAACGGTTGTAATTAACTGCGAAAGACCTTCTAATGCGTAATATTCACACTGCAACGGCACAAAAAACGCATCAGCCGCCGTCAAAGCATTAATTGTAATCAAACCTAAAGACGGGGGACAGTCAATAAATATGTAATCAAACTCATCTTTTACCAAACAAAGTGCAGTTTTTAGCTGATTTTCTCTTTTTTCAATTGAAACAAGCTCAACCTCCGCACCCGCAAGGTCAATATTAGCAGGGATAACCGATACATTTTTAAATTCAGTTTTAATTATCGACTCTTTAGCACGTCCGCCTGTTACTAGCAAATCATAACTCGAAACAGTAATTTCGCGGCGGTTTATACCGTAACCGCTGGTCGAATTGCCCTGCGGGTCGGCATCTATAAGCAATACCTTTTTGCCTAAAATACCAAGTCCTGCCGCCAAATTGACTGCAGTAGTTGTCTTTCCGACGCCACCTTTTTGATTTATTATAGCAATTATCTTGCCCAAAGCATTACCTCCTTGGGATTTCATTTAAACGATTGTGGTATTTATTATACTGAATTAGAAGTCATTTGTAAAGAGGTAAACGGCTAAAATTAAAAATGTTTCACGTGAAACACTGTCACAAACCAGCGCTTATTGTTTCACGTGAAACATTTTGTTCTGCATTTGTTACTTCATTTTTGGTTTAGCAACCAAAGACACAAGCCAACCGAACAGTATAGCGGCGGTAATTCCTGCTGCCGTAGCGGTAACTCCACCGGTTAAAGCACCAACGAGGCCGTATTCCGCAACAGCCTCTTTAACTCCGGTTGCAAGGGTAAAGCCGAACCCTGTAAGCGGTACTGTAGCACCTGCACCGGCAAAGTCAACCAACGGTTTATAAAGACCTATTGCCGTTAGTATAACCCCTGCAACAACATAAGACACCAGTATTCTTGCAGGAGTCAACTTGGTTTTATCAATTAAAATCTGACCTATTGCACAAATTATACCGCCAACCAAAAACGCCTTTAAACAATCATAAAATATATCCATATTAACTCCTTTAATGATTTTTATACCTTATTCCCGTGCGAATAAACATTCTAGCAAACTCTTGAGGTTTAAAAGGGATAATGGGGCTCAAATAACTGCGACCGCTCAACGTTTTCGAAAAGCCGGCAAGCAGTAATACCGCCGCCAGTCCGCCAAAAAACCCCCAAAAACCAAAAAATTGCGAAAGCACAAGCAAAAAAATTCGCGAAAATTTCATTGCATATCCCATTTCAAAGCTCGGTTGTGCAAACGAGGCTATCGCCACAAACGCCATATACATTATAGTTTCAGGCACAAACCAACCCGATTCCACCGCAAATTCACCCAAAATCAAACCGCCAATAATACCAAGCGAACTTGAAAGTGTGTTAGGAGTATTAAGCGACGCCAACCGCAAACCGTCGATAAACAGTTCAAGCAACAAAAACTGAAAGAAAATCGGTATCAGGTATTCTTCGTCAGTGTTTATAAACTCAAGCCACCTTGGAAGCAGGTGCGGATTATTCATCCAAATCAACACAATCGGCGTCATTACCACCGTCAACACCGACACAACCGCACGGATTATCCTCACATAAGTGCCGGTAAGCGGCGGGAAATAATAATCGTCAGTTTCCTTTGAAAAATCCGCAATCGAGTTGGGGAAAATCATAACCGCAGGGGAGTTGTCCATTATAAGAATAACCTTGCCCTCCAAAATGCAGGCGGATGCAAAGTCAGGTCGCTCGGTAAACCTCACTTTGGGAAACGGATTAAAAAACGCCGTCGGCACAAGCAACTCAGACAGTGCTTGCGAGGTCATTGATATTCCTTTTATATCAATTTCCTGTAACCGTTGTTTCAACCTCTTTATAACTTTAGGGTCGGCAAGACCGTCGATAAAACCGATAGCAACGTCCACTTTTGAGGACTTTCCCACCTGAAAATGCTTCATTCGAAGTTTAGGGTCACGAATACGACGGCGGATTAACGCACAGTTGAAAATCATAGTTTCAACAAATCCGTCACGCGAACCTCTTAAGGACCTATCCTTGTCAGGCTCGTCAATTGAACGAGTTGGGTAGGTTCGAATATCGACAAGTAACGCGTCATCTACACCCTCAACAATTAACGCTGTTTGACCCGAAAGCACCGCCGTAACTATCTCGTCTACTGTTTTGGCAGTGCCTACCTCAACATACGGCATTTTAATGAGCGAAAACTCCTCCATTGTTTTTATGGACTTTATTTCTTTCGGGGTTATTTTATATAAAAACTCAAATATTTTCTCAAACGTTTCGTCCTTAATGAAGGCATCCATAAAAAACAACGCCGCAGGTCGCTCACCAATTATGAGGTCACGCCGAATAACGTCAAAATTCTCTTCGGTAGCGAGAGTTCGAGTCAACTCCCTAATAACATCTTTATAACTTCCGGTCATTTAGAAATCCCTTTCGTTTTAAATTATTGCTATTTTCACCAAATTTTCGGTTACTATTCACTCTGATGCCATAATTCCCACCACCAACGCATAAACTTGTACAGTTAGGGTGATGATAATGAAAGTAAATTTGTTTGTAAAAAACGCGGTGATTTTAGCCGCAACCGGTTTGATTTTAAGAATTGCCGGAGTGCTTTTCAAGGTGTGGCTTGCCGACACGGTAAAAAGTGAGGGTATAGGACTTTATTCACTTGTTTTTTCGGTTTATATGCTTGCCGCAACTTTTGCTACTGCAGGCGTTTCAACTGCAGTAACAAGACTTGTTGCCGAAGAAGAACACAACGGGCGAAAAGCGGTTTTTTCGGTTATGCGAAAAGCCGTTATAATCACGCTCGCAGTAGCACTCACAACAACGGCGGTTATCTTCTTTTTAGCCGAGCCGATAGCCGTATACATATTAAAAGACGAAAGAACTATACTCGCATTGAAAATTTTAAGTTTTTCACTGCCGTTTATGGGACTTTCTTCGTGTGCAAGAGGATATTTTATCGCACGGCGAAAAACAGTTCAGCCGTCAGCGGTGCAATTGCTTGAGCAAGCCGTAAGAATTGCCGTCACAGTGTTTACGGTTGGCACTTTCGCACACAAAGGTCTGAGCTTTACCGCCGCCGCCGTGCTTTTGGGCGATACGTTAGCAGAATTCGTTTCATTTTCGATTAATTGGTTGCTCTACCGCCGCGATGTCAAGGAATTACCTTTAGGCAAAGCCGCCGACGGCGTTTTAAAAAGAATTTTACACATTGCGTTACCCATAACCGGCACAAGTTATCTCTCATCTGCACTGCACACCGCCGAAAACATCCTAATTCCGTTAAGATTAAGTCTTTTTTACGGCAACAAGGTCCGCGGACTTGAGTTGTTTGGTGCCGTACGCGGAATGGCGTTGCCATTACTCTTTTTCCCTGCAAGTTTTTTAACCTCGCTTTCAACAATGCTAATCCCCGAAGTTTCAGAAGCAAAAGCCTTGGGAAACACCATAAAAATTCGCGAAACAGTGTCGTACGCCGTTAAAACCACCCTTATTCTGTCTACCCTTATCGCCTGCGGATTCTTGTTTAACGCCGAAGATTTAGGTTGGGCGGTTTACGGCGACCGCGACGTAGGACAAATCATACTTATTCTGTCACCCATAGTTCCGCTTATGTACCTTGAAAGCGTAACGGCAGGACTATTAAAAGGATTAGACCGACAAATGAATATGTTGCGTTTTAACTCATTTGATTCAGTATTACGCATTGCGTCGGTTTTCTTTTTATTGCCGTTTTTCGGTATAAAGGCGTATTTAGGCATTATGATTGTCAGCAACTGCTTTACATCTTGTTTAAGTGCAAGGTGTCTTTTTAAAACAGCCGAAACCTCGCTTGATTTACTACGGTGGGTAGTTTTCCCGTTGGGTGTTGGCGTTGTGGGTGGTATTTTAGCCAAAATATGCACTTCATTCATCGGCTCGACAATTTTAAGGTTAATTATCACCTTGTCAATCCAAGCACTGCTTTCGGCAATATACTGGTTTTACTCTTGCAAACGGAAATACCGTGTGGTAAAATAAAGAAACAGTAAATTTTAGGAGAAAAACTATGATTAGCCATTTTTACGCAATGCTTTTCAGAATGAAATATATTGACCGTTGGGCGTTAATGCGAAACACTCGCAAAGAAACCTTGTCGGAGCATACGCTTGAAACCGCTTTCATCGCACACGCTTTGGCGGTTATCGAAAACCGTCGTTTTGGCGGAAATGTTAACGCCGACCGCGTGGCTTTACTTGCTCTTTTCCACGACGCACCCGAAATTATCACAGGTGACCTGCCGACACCGGTTAAATACTATAACGATAACATTAAAACGGTATATAAGGAAATTGAGTGCGAAGCGGGGAACAGTCTTTTAAACCTTTTACCCGACGATTTAAAACCCGATTTTCGAGAGCTTTTTGACCCTGAAGACAAACATATTAAAAAGATAATCAAGGCCGCCGATAAACTGTCCGCTCTCATTAAATGCCGCGACGAAATCTCTTTCGGCAACCGCGATTTTAAATCTGCCGAAGAGTCAACCTTTAAAGCGGTCAAGGAAATAGACCTGCCCGCCGCAAAGGTTTTCTTGGAAGAATTTTTGCCCAGCTTCTGCCTGCCGTTAGACGAGCAGAAAGAGTGTCAATGCCCAACTGTTGCAAAATCAGAACAACTGTGATATAATTTTAGAGTTAATACTCTTTTATTTAAATTACTTTAATTCAAATTCAACGCAAAAAATGAAATAGGATAGGCGAAACAACCCTGTTTCGCCACAAAATCTTTGATTTTGTAACAAATTTTTATTAAAAATTTGTCCTATTCCATTGAAATGAGTGTCGTGCAAAATTAAATTACAATTTAATTTTGCTAAAACCACTTAAAAAGTGGCTTGTCGAAACGCTTTTAGAGCGTTTCGACTAACTACAATCATTATCGAAAGGGAAGTAATTATGATAACTCCTAACAATCTTTGCTACGGCTGTATGAACGAAAAGGTAATAGAGGGTAAATGTCCTATCTGCGGCTATAACCCCGAGGAACCGACAAATCCTCTTTTCTTAAAACCCGGATTTATGCTCGATTCCCGTTATCTTGTCGGTAAAGCTACCGATTCTAACGGAGAGGGCGTTACCTACATAGGTTATGATACCGTAACCGCTACTACAGTAAATATCCGTGAGTTTTTGCCTTTAGGTCTTTGTGAGCGTGATGTTGACGAGGCTACCGTTTTAATGCTTTCAGGCTCTGAATACAGTTTTAATGACGCACTTACAAAGTTTATTGAGCTTTCGCGTGAGCTTTTTAAATTAAACGAGCTTCCCGCTTTGTTTGATGTTTTAGACGTCAGAGAAACAAACAACACCGCATACCGCATCACCCGTGCCGTTCCCGGCATTTCATTAAGAGAATTCTTAATGCGTAACGGCGGTCTGCTTCAATGGGACCAGGCAAGAAGCCTTTTTGCACCGTTGGTTGCTTCAATTTCGGCAATGCATAAAGCAGGTGTTATCCACCGCGGAATTTCTCCCGATACGCTTATTGTCGGTAAAGACGGAAAATTGCGTTTAAGCGGTTTCTGTATCCCTGAATGCCGCACCGCAAAAAGTGCTTTAACCTCTCAGCTATTCCCCGGCTTTGCCGCTGTTGAACAGTACGGTGCCGCCGGAACTCAAGGTCCTTGGACCGATATTTATGCTTTTGCAGCAACAATTTACCGCACTCTTGTCGGCAACCCGCCGCCGGAGGCTACCGACCGTCTTGAAGACGACAATATGACCATTCCGGGAAAAATTGCACGCGAAATACCTAAACCTGTCTTGGAAACCTTGGCAAACGCCTTGCAGGTACTTCCTCAGGACCGTACCCAAAGAATTGACAGTATGCGTCAAAGCCTTTCAACTTCATCGGCAACCACCACTATAAAAGCAGTACACACAACACCCCCTGCAACCGATGTCAACGAGCGACCGGAACGCCGCCGCACTCAGAAATCAAGCAAAAACACCGGTAAAATGTATGGACTTGTTGCAGGTATTGTGACAGCATTCTTGCTTGCTATCGTTGTCTTGTTTATCGCTTATATTATGGGCGTATTTAATAAAGAAGACCCCAACGCAAACTCATCCATCAGCAACAACTTCAGCAGTATGAACTTCAGTACAGAAGCACCCACAAGTAAGCTTGAAATTACCGACACCGGAAAATTAGAGCTTGTAAGTTTTGTCGGTAGAAACTTTGCCGATGTGTCCACCGACGCAAACTACACCGATGACATTAAGTTCAAGGTCTCGTCCAAACAATACAGCGAAGAATACGCCAAAGGACAGATTATCAGCCAAAGCCCCAAAGCAGGCGAAGTAATCGAAGTTGGAACAACTATTGAAGTTGTGGTAAGTTTAGGACCCTCTACCACTACAATGATTAGCGTTGTCGGTCTTGATAAAAACTTGGCATTGCTCGAACTCCTCAAAGCAGGCTATGCTTACGAAAATATTGTTTTCGAAGAAAAATATGATGACACTGTTTCCCCCGGTGTTGTTATAGAAACCTACCCCGAGCAAGATTTAAGAGTCACCCTTGACACCAAGATTATCGTTACGTTAAATTCGTACACCGGTACACCCACTACTCCTCCAGTAGGAAACGGCTCTTCCAACGCTGAAAACTAAACCTTCAACCCCCGACAAAACCGTCGGGGGTTTTCTTTTGTTTTAACGCTTAAATATTGACTTTACGGCGTTAAAATGGTATTCTGTTAGTATTAAAAGGGAGGGTTTGTCGTGCCGAGATTTTTTAAAGAATTTTTTGAATCCGAACCGTTTATTGACGGTGACGACGCAAAGCACATTTTACGTTCATTGCGTATGACCGTAGGCGAGAAGTTAACCGTTTGCGACACGAAGGGTTTTGACTATTCGTGCATGATTTCGGCATGCTCGGACACTCGCGTTGAACTTGAAATAAAAGAAAAACGCAAAAACGATACCGAGCCGACAATTTTCGTCACCCTTTACCTTTGTTTAACAAAAGGTGACAAAATGGATTTGGCGGTGCGTCAAGCGGTTGAAATGGGTGCTAGCCGCATAGTTCCCGTGCTTTCAACCAACTGTGTCTCGCGACCCGACGAAAAGTCGTTAAAGAAAAAGCAGGAACGCTGGCAAAAAATTGCCGACGAAGCGGCAGGTCAAAGCGGTAGAGGAATTTTACCGAAGGTCGGTGAAACATTACCCTTTAACGTGGCTATTGAATCGGCAACAAAAGACGATTTGTGTGTATTTTGTTATGAATTGGCTACCGAAAAACTTGATACTATCAGCGACACCGTAAAAACCGTTTCGGTAATCATCGGTCCTGAGGGCGGTTTTACGGTGCCTGAGGCAGAAATTTTAGCCAAACGCGGTGCAAAAACCGTAAGTTTAGGTAAACGTATTTTGCGTGCCGAAACAGCACCGGTAGCGGCTTTAGCCGCCGTTATGCTTAAAAGTGGAAACATGTAAGTTTAAGGTGATACAATGCTCAAGAAATATATAGGCGATAAGGCTTTTTACCGTTTTGTTTTAGCCATCGCCGTACCCATTATGCTACAAAACGGCATTACAAACTTTGTAAATATGCTGGACAACATCATGGTCGGCCGTGTCGGTACTGCCGCTATGACCGGTGTTTCGGTTTCAAATTTGCTAATTTTTGTTTTCAATCTTTGTATATTCGGGGCAGTTTCAGGCGTCGGTATATTCGGTGCTCAATACTACGGCAAAAACGACCAACAAGGTTTAAGATATTCGTTAAGATTTAAAATTATACTCTGCTTAATTTTAACCGTCGGCGGACTTTTACTTTTTCAACTTTTCGGTGACAACCTGATTATGCAATATCTTAAAGGTGAGGGCAGTGCCGAAGAAATAGCTCAATCTTTTGACTCTGCAAAAAATTATCTTTCGGTAATGATGCTCGGGTTTGTTCCCTTTGCCGTAACACAGTGCTATTCAAGTGCTTTGCGAGAAACCGGTGAAACTGTTCTTCCAATGAAAGCAAGCATTATTGCGGTTTTGGTAAATTTAAGCTTTAACTATGTTTTAATTTTCGGTGTATCACCCTTAAATATACCCGCTTTGGGTGCAACCGGTGCTGCTATTGCAACCGTTTTGTCAAGATTTGTCGAAGCGTCGATTGTAATAATCTGGACACACAGCCACAAAGAGAAAAATCCTTTTATTGTGGGTCTTTTCAAAAAGTTCCGTGTTCCAAGTTTTCTTTGTTTTGATATGCTAAAAAAGGCTGTTCCTTTAATTTTAAACGAAACCTTATGGGCAACAGGTCTTGCAATGCTTAACCAAAGCTATTCTGTTTTGGGTGTTAAAGTTGTTGCCGCTAATAACATTGCTGAAACCTTTTGGAATCTATTCTCGGTTGTATTTATCGCAACCGGCAGTGCTATCAGTATAATCGTAGGAAATATGCTTGGTGCAGGCAAATTAGATGAGGTTATGGATACCGCAAGAAAACTCATAACTTTTGGCTTTTTGACCAGCGTTTTTATGGGTGCACTTTACATTGCAGCCTCGCCGTTTATACCTATGCTTTACAACACAGAACAAAGCGTCCGCTCAATAGCCACCGGAATTATGATAATCAGTGCTATTGCAATGCCGTTTGACTCAATGGCACATTCATCGTACTTCACACTGCGTTCGGGCGGAAAATCGCTTATCACCTTTGTTTTTGACTGCGGATTTATGTGGTGCGTTTCGGTACCGCTTGCTTTTGTACTTTCGCGTTTTACCGATTTGGGTATTTTAACCGTATACGCTTTAGTTCAGGGAGTTTGTTTAATAAAGGGCACACTCGGTTTGATTTTGGTAAGCAAAGGCGACTGGATTAGAAATATAGTAAACGAGTAAATTAAATTTCAAACTATTTGAGGTTATTATGAAAGAACAGTTTTCACGTACGGAAAATTTGTTGGGTCAAGGCTCAACCGAACGCCTTAAACACTGCCGTGTTGCCGTTTTCGGCGTCGGCGGTGTAGGTGGGTTTACCGTTGAAGCGTTGGCACGTGCCGGAGTCGGCGCTATTGATTTGATTGATTCTGACTGTATAAGTGAAAGCAACATAAACCGTCAGATTATCGCCTTGCACAGCACCGTTGGACAGTTAAAGGTTAATGTTGCCGAAAAAAGAATAAAAGACATAAATCCCGACTGTAAAGTTACAGTTTACCCCATTTTTTATAATGATGAAACCGCCGAAAGTTTCGATTTTTCAAGGTATGATTATATCGTTGACGCGATTGACACAGTTTCGGCAAAAATAGACATTATTTGCCGTGCAAAAGCACTTAATATTCCCGTAATTTCCTCAATGGGAACGGGAAACAAACTTGACCCTACAGCATTCAAGGTCAGTGATATTTACAAAACAAAAACCTGCCCTTTAGCACGTGTTATGCGGTCAAATCTTAAAAAACAGGGTATTAAAAGCCTTAAGGTTGTTTTTTCCGAGGAAATACCGAAAGAAACCTTTTCAAGCGACTCTAAAATTGACGGAAAACGCGCTCCCGCATCTGTTCCGTTTGTACCGCCGGTTGCAGGGCTTATAATTGCCGGAGAAGTAATAAAAGACCTTTTAGAGGTGAAATAATGGCACGAGAATTAACTAAAGCCGAATTGGCCGAACGTAGTATCAATAAAAAATTTCGAAAATCTATTTGGAACAAATTTATTGAAGGCGTTAAAACCTATGAGCTAATAAAAGAAAACGATAAAATTGCCGTTTGTATTTCAGGCGGTAAGGACTCTATGATGTTGGCAGTTTTAATGAAAATGCTGCAACGTTACAGTGATATTCCTTTCCAATTAAAATTCATAGTGATGGACCCCGGCTACAACTCGGAAAACCGCGCAAAAATTATAGAAAATGCAAAACTGCTCGATATACCTATTCACATTTTTGAAACAGATATTTTTGATATTACCGATAATGTTTCGGAATCGCCCTGCTATTTATGTGCAAGAATGCGACGTGGGCATCTTTACAACGAGGCAAAAAATTTAGGCTGTAATAAAATTGCTTTGGGACATCATATGAGCGATGTTATCGAAACAACGTTACTAAGTATGATGTATGGTTCTCAAATTCAGGGAATGTTACCCAAACTTCACAGCACTAATTTCGACGGTATGCAACTCATTCGTCCTCTTTACTGCGTTTTAGAGGAGGATATTATTCACTGGGCTAATTACAACGAACTATCATTTATTGCTTGTGCTTGCAAATTAACCGCCCGTGCCGCAGTTGATGAAAACGCTTCAAAACGCCGCGAAATTAAATTTTTAATTAAAGAACTTAAACAGAGAAACCCCGAAATTGAGAAGAATCTTTTCAACAGTATTCACCGATGTAACGTTGACACTTTACCGGGTTTTAAACGGGACGGTGAAATGCACAGTTTTCTTGAAAAATTTTAATAAAAAACCAATTTAAATAACCCTTAAATTATAAATAATTTAAGGGTTATTTTTTTCTTTTAAAATAATATAAAAATTACTTAAAAATAATGCAAAAAATCGCCGATTTTCCTTGAAAAAAAATAAGATTTGTGGTACAATTTTAAATGGATATACGTATACACTTTTTAAGTTATTAACAACATAAAATTTAAATGTTAATAAGCATCAATTTACATATTTTCAAACAAAAATTTTTAAGGGGAAAATGGAAAATGGCTATTAATTCCATATTTGATTTATGGGAAGAAATTATTTCAGAATGTCGAAATAAAGAGAAAATTACCGAAGTTGGTCTTAAGGCTTGGATTTTAGATTTAACTCCAATTTCAACCGATGACGGTGTGCTTACTTTAGCCGCAAATAACGAATGGAAAAAGAAAACCGTAGACGGTTATTATAAAACAATTTTAGAAAAAGTTTGCGAAGAGGTTTCAGGTCTTCCTATGAAGATTGAAATTATCATTCAATCGGACGAGCCTAAAAAAACTTCTGGTGAAGTTTCAAATACCCAAGATATTTATACATTTGATAACTTTGTTGTCGGTCCTTCTAACCAAATTGCTCACGCTTCGGCTAAAGCTGTTGCTGCAAAACCTTTTTCAAATCAATATAACCCGCTGTTTTTATACGGTAATTCAGGTGTAGGTAAAACTCACCTTATGCTTGCTATAAAAAACAGCATTGAAAAAACTTTTCCTGATAAGGAAGTTTTATTCTTACGCGGTGAACAGTTTACTAATGAACTTATTCAGGCAATTCGTAATCAAACAACCGACCTTTTCCATGAGCGTTTTAGGAATGTTGACGTATTATTAATTGACGATATTCATTTTATTGCCGGTAAAGAACGTGCTCAGGAAGAATTTTTCAATACTTTTAATGCTTTATATCCTGAACGTCAAATTGTTGTTACATCTGACCGTCCGCCAAAGGAAATTAAAACCTTAGAGGATAGAATCCGTTCCCGTATGGAAAGCGGAATGATGGCTGATATTCAAAGTCCTGATTTTGAAACAAGATTTGGTATCTTAAAACAAAAAGCAGAACAGCTTGAGCTTGATGTTGGCGATGACATTCTTTATTCTATTGCCGAACAAATTAAAAGTAATATCCGTCAGCTGGAGGGTATTATTAAAAAACTTAAAGCTTATGTAACTGTTCATTCAAATAATTTAACTATACCTATCGTACAAAGATATATAAAGGATGTTGTAAGTGAAACCTTACCCGAGCCTGTAACTGTTGAAAAAATAGTTGAAGAAGTTTCACGCACTTATAATATTTCTTCTGAAGATATTTATTCTCGTAAAAAACAAGCAGATATTGCTTACGCTCGTCAAATTTCAATGTATATTGTTAATCAGGTAATGTCTCTTTCTTCAACCGATATAGGTAAAAAATTTAATAAAGACCACACCACCGTTCTTTATACAATTGAAAAAATTAAATCTAAACTTAAAGAAAACGAATACGAGAGAAAACTTGTTGAAGATATTATTAAAAACGTTAAAAATTAGTTTGGTTACTGTTGTTAACATAAAGGTATAAAGTTATCCACATATTAACAGAAATTAACAGAATGTTATTAACACCCCTGTTAAAATAAATTTTTAAAAAAATTTTATCAACAATCTTGTTAATATTCTGTTAATAAAAGAAAATACTGATTTTCCTTTAATTTAAAAGGTTTTCGAAGTTTTTAACCGTTTTAACAACACCTACTATTACTACTATTTTATAAATAAAAAAATAGGAAGGAATTTTTAAAAATGAGATTTTTAGTAGACCGCGAAAAATTATGCGAAGCAGTTATGAATTTATCCCGTGCAGTTGCAACAAAAGCAACTTTCCCCGTTTTAGAAGGAATTTATATGAACGCAACTTCTGACGGTTTAAAAATGATGGCATACAATTTGGAAATAGGAATGACTAAAACTATTGACATCACTTGTGCAGAAGAAGGAAGTATCGTTTTTAAAGCAAAACTTTTAGGTGATATTTTAAGAAGTATGACCGATGATACAGTTTCTTTTGAAGTTAACGACCGTTTAGTTTGCAAAATTAAATGCGGTTCTGCAATGTTTGATATTATGGGTATGCCTGCTTCAGATTTTCCTGAAATGCCTACAGTTGATGACTGTGAAAGATTGGTATTCCCTTGTGAAACATTAAAAGATATGGTACGTCAAACTGTTTTTGCAACAGCTCAGGCAGATGCTCAAAAACCGATTTTAACCGGTCTTTTGTTTGATATTGAACAAGATAACGTTAAAGTTGTTGGTGTTGACGGTTATCGTTTGGCAGTAAGAAAACAGATGCTCAATTTAGGTAAAACAATGTCATTTGTAATTTCGGCAAAAACAATCGGTGAAGTTGTAAAGATTATAACCGAAGATGATGAAAATATGGAATTTTTCGTCGGTCGCCGTCATGTTGCAATGAGTGTTGACGGTTATTCAATAGTTTCCCGTAAAATTGAGGGTGAATTTATTGATTATAAGAAAATTATGCCTTCATCATTCTCAACTTCATTTAATGTTAATACAAAAGCAATTGCTTCAACAATTGAAAGAATTTCACTTATTATTAACGACCAGTTAAAAACTCCTATGAGATGTAAAATTGAAGCAGATGAAATTGTATTTTCTTGTGCAACTGCTTTAGGTCGTGCTACTGATTCTTATAAAACCGAAATTACAGGTGAAACTTTTGAAATCGGTATAAATAATAGATTTTTACTTGATGCATTAAAAAACTGTGATTGCGATGAAGTTACAATGAATTTTAATGGCTCTTTTGCCTCGGTAATTATTTTACCTAAAGAGGGCGACGATTTTATTTACATGGTTATGCCCATGAGATTGAAGGCTGAATAATGCAGGAAGTAAAAATACATACCGAATATATAAAATTAGATGATTTATTAAAATTTGCAGGGTTACTTGGTACCGGCGGAATGGCTAAAGCTGTTATTCAGGACGGTTTAGTAAAGGTAGACGGTGAAGTTTGTACTATGCGTGGTAAAAAACTTCGCGGCGGCGAAACTGTTGAATTTCAAAATCAAACCGTTAAGGTAATAAGATAAATGATTTTTAAAAGTTTAAAAATTAAAACTTTCAGAAATATTATTTCAGAAAGTTTTAATTTTGACAGCGGAATGAACGTAATTTACGGTCAAAATGCTCAAGGTAAAACAAACATTTTAGAAAGTTTATGGTGTTTTACGGGAGCAAAAAGTTTTCGCGGTGCAAAAGACAGTGAGCTTGTAAATTTTAATAGTGATTTTGCAGAACTTGAGTTAGATTTTTTTAACGAAAACAGAGAGCAAAATTGTATTATTAAAATAAATAAAACTCGAAGTGCAGTGCTAAACGGTGTAGAATATCCTCACGCATCAGCACTTGCCGGAAAAATTAACTGTATTGTTTTTTCACCGAATGACCTTAACATCGTAAAAGACGGACCAATTTGCCGCCGTAAATTTTTAGATACTGCAATTTGTCAACTTTATCCTGCTTTTATTGGAATTTCAAAGCGGTATATTAAAGCACTTGAACAACGTAATTCGATTTTAAAAAATCTTAAATTTAATCCTAATATGGAAGAATTTATTGAAGATTTTGAAAAAGAGTTAGCCCAAACGGGTTGCAGTATTGTTAAATACCGTAAAAATTTCACTGAAAACTTAAATAAATATTTACCCGATATTTATTGTGGAATTTCAAATGGAAAAGAAGAAATTTCAGTAAATTATGAATCTTCTGCCGGTGAAGATTGCGACGAATTTTTAGAAAATTTAAAAATTTCTCGTAAAAATGATATGCAATCATTATCAACATCAATAGGTCCTCACCGTGATGATATTGATATTAAGATTAATGGTATTAGTGCAAGAAGTTTCGGTTCACAAGGTCAAAAACGTTCTGCAGCATTAGCATTGAAATTGGCTGAATCAGCAGTTATTTCGGAAATAACCGGACAAACACCGGTTGCACTGCTTGATGACGTAATGAGTGAGCTTGATATTTCCCGTCAAAACTATATTTTGAACCATATTAAGGATTGGCAGGTATTTATTACCTGCTGTGATGTAGCAAATTTTGAAAATTTGAAAAAAGGTAAAATTTTTGAAATTGAAAACGGTAAATTGGTTGAAAGGTAAAATATATGTATTTACATTTAGGTCAAGATACGGTGGTTAAAAAAAAGGATATTATTGGAATTTTTGATATGGATACCACAACTGTTTCAAAAATTTCAAGAGATTACTTAAATTTAGCCGAAAAACAAAAAAAGACGGTTAATGTGTCGTTTGAATTACCTAAATCTTTTGTTGTTGTTAAAGAAAATGGTAATCAAAAAATATATATTTCGCAACTTTCTTCTCAAACATTAGAAAAACGTTCAAAATCCAAAAAGATATTCTATGAATAATTTTAATTAAAACTTCTTAAAAGGAGATTAAAATGAGCAACGAAAACAAAACCCCTATCGTTACCGAAAATTACGACGAAAATTCCATACAGGTTTTGGAAGGACTTGAAGCGGTCAGAAAGCGTCCCGGTATGTATATCGGCTCGACCGGTGAGAGAGGTTTACATCACCTGGTTTATGAAATTGTCGATAACTCGATTGACGAGGCTTTAGCCGGATATTGCGATAAAATTACTGTCGAAATTTTGGACGACGGTATTATTCGTGTTACCGATAACGGACGCGGAATTCCGGTTGGTATCAATCCTCAAAAGGGTATTCCGACCGTAACGGTTGTATTTACTATCCTGCACGCAGGCGGTAAATTCGGCGGTAGCGGATATAAGGTTTCGGGAGGACTTCACGGTGTTGGTGCATCGGTTGTTAATGCTTTGTCTTCTTGGTTAGAGGTTGAGGTTAAAGACGGTAAAAATATTTATAAACAAAGATATGAAAAGGGTGCCATTGTCAGTGACCTTGATGTAATTGGAAGTACAAATGAAACAGGTACTACCGTTACATTTAAGCCCGACCCCACTATTTTTACCGATACAACTACTTACGATTATGATACTTTAAAAACTCGACTTCGTGAACAGTCATTCTTGAATGCCGGTATCAGAGTCGAACTTATTGACAAGCGTACCGATGTTTTTGAGCCTAAGAGTGATGAATTTTATTACGAGGGCGGTATTAAATCATACGTTGAGTTCTTGTTGGAGCAGACCAAAAAGGATAAAATCAGCGATGTAATTTATTTATCTAATACTGATGGGGATTCAACCGCAGAGATTGCTCTGCTTTGGTCAACCTCGTATGACACTAAAATTATGTCCTTTGCAAATACCTTGCATACCATTGACGGTGGTACTCACGAACAAGGTTTCAGAATGAGTGTTGCCAACGTTATTAATAAATATGCTTTTGACTTCAAAAAGTTAAAAGAGGGCAACGCAAGACTTAAAGGTGAAGATATTTTAGAGGGTGTTGTTGCTGTTGTTTCGGTAAAATTAGCCGATGCACAGTTTGAAAGTCAGACTAAAGCAAAATTGGGCAACACCTCTATCGGTAAATTAGTTCGTGACTTGGTAAACGATAAACTTTACCTTTACTTGGAAGAACATCCCGCAGAGGCAAAGGTTATTGTCGATAAAACAATTGCCGCTTCCAACGCCCGCGAGGCAGCACAAAAAGCCCGCGACGCTTCTCGTAATAAATCGGGTATTGGCGGTAAAACAAGAATGCCCGAAAAATTAAAAGACTGTATTTCGGATGATGCAACTAAAACTGAAATCTTTATCGTCGAGGGTGATTCTGCAGGTGGTTCCGCAGTTGAGGGAAGAAACTCTACCTATCAAGCAATTTTACCGCTTTGGGGTAAAATGCTCAACGTTGAAAAGGCTCGCGAGGATAAGGTTTACGGTAACGATAAACTCACCCCTGTCATTGTAGCTTTGGGTACCGGTATCGGCGAAAATTTTGATATAAATAAACTCCGTTATGATAAAATCGTCATTATGGCCGATGCTGACGTTGACGGTAGCCATATCAGAACACTTTTGTTGACATTCTTCTTCCGTTATATGCCTGAACTTATCGAAACAGGACATATTTATTTAGCACAACCGCCTTTGTTCCGTGTTTCCAAAGGTAAACAGCATTTTGATGCCTTTACCGAAGAAGAACGCGATATGTATAAAGAGCAGTTGGGTGGCGGTGATAAGGTAGACATTCAGCGTTATAAAGGTCTTGGTGAAATGAACCCCGAACAGCTTTGGGAAACCACCCTTGACCCCGAAAGACGTACCTTCTTACAGGTAACAATGGCTGATGCCGAATTGGCTGACCAAACCTTTGATATGCTTATGGGTGACGAGGTTGAGCCGAGAAAAATCTTCATTGAAGAAAACGCTGTCTTTGCGACAGATTTGGATATTTAAGGAAAGGAGAAATCGAAATGGCTAAACAGGAAAAAGTTTTTTGGCCCGAGAGTCAGGATACAAATATTCAGCCGGTTGAAATTGTTGACGAAGTCAAAGCAAGTATGCTTCAGTACGGTATGTCGGTACTTGTAGGACGTGCTTTGCCGGATGTTCGTGACGGATTTAAGCCGGTACACCGCCGTATTCTTTATACTATGTATGAAAACGGCTTAACTCCCGATAAGGCTTACCGTAAGTGTGCTGACACCGTCGGTTCTGTTTTGGGACGTTATCATCCCCACGGTGATTCATCTGTTTACGAAGCAATGGTACGTATGACACAGGATTTCTCTTTGAGATATCCGCTTATTGACGGTCACGGTAACTTCGGTAACATTGACGGATATCCTGCTGCTGCTTACCGTTATACCGAGTCGAAAATGAATCGACTTTCCTTGCAGATGCTTGATGACATCGAAAAGGAAACTGTTGATTTTGTACCTAACTATGACGACCGTTTACAAGAGCCTACCGTTTTGCCGGTAAGGTTCCCGCAGTTGTTGGTTAACGGTTCAAGTGGTATCGCTTTTGGTATGGCAACCGAGATTCCTCCTCATAATTTGGGTGAGGTTATCGACGCTATGTGTTGTTTGATTGACAACCCTGAAGCCGATTTACCCGAACTTTGCGAGTATATTAAAGGCCCTGACTTCCCGACCGGCGGTATTGTTATGGGTCGTAGCGGTATCCGTGCCGCTTACGCTACCGGTAAGGGTAGAATTATTGTCCGCGGTAAGACCGAAATTGAGGAATTATCCAACGGTAAATTCAGAATTGTTATTACCGAAATTCCTTATAAGGTCAGAAAAGAAGCACTTGTTAAGAAAATTTACGATTTAGCCGCCGAAAAGAGAATTGAAGGTATTGACGATGTTGTTGACTACTCGTCTAAACGTGACGGCGGTATCAGAATTGTCGTTGATGTAAAGCGTGACGCTAATCCGCAGGTTGTTTTAAACAAAATTTTCTCTTATACCGAACTTCAGACCACCTTTGGTGCTAACTTAATCGCTATCGTTAACGGCAAACCGCAGATTTTGACACTTAAGGAGATGTTGCAAAATAATATCGACTTCCAGTGTGAAATCGTTGAGCGTAAAACCCGTTACGAAATGAGAAAAGCTCAAGAAAGAGCTCATATTTTGGAGGCACTTAAAAAAGCACTTGACTTTATTGACGAGGTTATTGCAATTATCCGCAGTAGTGCCGATGTTAATACTGCCAAACAAAATCTTTGCGAGCGTTTTGATTTTGACGATATTCAGGCTACCGCAATCGTTCAGATGCAGTTAGGTAAGCTTGCTAATATGGAAAAGCAAAAGATTTTGGACGAGTTGGATGAAAAATTAGCATTCATTAAGGAATGTATGGAGATTTTAGGCTCTAAGGCTCGAATTCTCGATATTGTTAAAACTCAAAGCCTTAATCTTCGCGATAAATTTGCAGATGACCGTCGCACCGAAATCAGTGACGTTGCCGGTGAGGTCGATATTGAAGACCTTATTCCTAACGAGGAATGTATCTTGACTAAGACGGTTGAGGGTTACATTAAGCGTTTGCCGTCTGATACTTATTCCACCCAGCACAGAGGCGGTAAGGGTATTACCGGTATGACCACTCGCGAGGGTGATATTGTTGAGAATATGTTTACCTGTTCATCGCACGATTATGTGCTGATGTTCAGTAACTTGGGACGTTTGTATAGAATTAAGGCTTACGAAATTCCCGAGGGTAGCCGTACCTCAAAGGGTATGAACTTAATCAATATTTTACCGCTTATGTCGGGCGAAAAGATTATTAATATTTTACCGCTTGACAATAAGATTGACCTTGATAACCCGTTCTATGTATGTATGATTACCAAAAAGGGTACAATCAAGCGTACCTCGATTGAGGCGTTTAAGAATGTTCGCAAGACCGGTATTATTGCAATTAATATCGACGAGAATGACGAGTTGGCTTACGTTTGCCGTACTACCGGCGATGAAGAGTTAATGGTTGCAACCAAAAAAGGCTTCTCTATTAGGTTTAATGAGTCGCAGGCTCGTGAAATGGGACGTACTGCCCGCGGTGTTAGAGCAATCAGACTTCGCGAGGGTGACGAGGTTATCGGTATGCTCGTATGTAAGGAAGGTAAGGAAATACTCACTGTTACTGAAACCGGTTACGGCAGAATTTCGAGCTTTGACGATTATCGCACACAAACCCGCGGCGGTAAGGGTCTTACCAACTACCGAACTGCCAAATACGGTGACGTTGCCGAGATTGTTGCGGTTGATAATGATGACGATATCATAATGATTACTTCAAGCGGTATCATTATTCGCGTGCCGGTTGAGGAAATCAGCCGATTCTCACGTCCTGCAAAGGGTGTAAGGGTAATGAGAGTAAGAACAGAGCAAGGCGAAAAGATTTTGTCAATTGCTACCGCTACCCACGATAGTAACGAGGTTACCGACCACCCCGAAGCCGCCGAGGCTGATGCAGGTGACGTTGGTGCACCTGATGAGGTTGAGGATAACGATACCGAAAACGAAATCGAAGAAACCACAGAAAAATAATTAAAAATTTTAATGTAGGGGAGGGCCTCAGTGCCCTCCCTAATTATTTTATCAAAATTTCGGGAATGTTGAACCCGCCCCCTACGAAATAAATGCAGATGTTGATTTTCAGCTCCCTCTGACGAGGGAGCTGGATTTTGCGTAGCAAAAGACTGAGGGAGAGAAAACATTGACTACCCCTCCGGCATTTGCTTTGCAAATGCCACCTCCCCTGACAAGTGGAGGCACGCTTTGCAATAAAAATTTCGGTATTTTGAGGCTCCCTTGCCTAAAGGGAGCTGGCAAAACCATAGGTTTTGACTGAGGGGTTTTTATAACGGACAGGCGTCCTCGACTGTCCGCAAGGTGTTAGACAAAAAATCAACGGGTGACAATCAGTCACCCGTTAAAAAATCATTTTTTTAATTCATCCAAATTAACACAGAAATTTTCCATGTCAACGTGGGTTTCGTCTAAAAACAAAACCCCGTCATTTTTGAGAAGTTGCACCTGCACGTTTTCTGCGCCGAATTTGAAGGCAGGCGAAACTCTGCCCTCACGGTTGACAACGCGGTAGCAGGGAATAGTAGCAGGGTCGGGGTTGCAGTGCAGTGCATACCCTACAACCCTTGCCCAGTGTGGATTTCCGGCAACAAGTGCAACCTGACCGTAGGTTGCAACCTTTCCTTGTGGTATCTTTTTTACAACTTCATATATTCTTTGGAAAACTGCTTTAGGTTCAATCATTTAATATCAGGCACCTCGGGATAATTGCCGTTGATTATGTTCTCGAGGTCAACACCGGTTTCTTCTTTGGCGGTCGAGAACACAATTTGTGTCTGTGTACTGCCAAAGGTCTGCAACTGTCCGATAAAGATATCCAAAGCCTCGGTGCTTTGGAAAGCAACCTTTATAAGCATTGAATAATGTCCGGTGACGCAGTTACACTCCAAAACATTCGGGTGGTCCTTAATAAATGGATAGAAAATTGCTTTTTGTGCCGGCTGAACTTCCAAATTTATAAAAGCGGTAATGGGATAACCCAGCATTTTATGGTCAACCTTAACACTGTAGCCACTGATAATTCCGCTCTTTTCAAGACGTTCAAGACGTGCGGCAGTAGCGGGTGAGGACAAAAACACCTTTTCAGCCAACTGTTTTAAGGGCATACGTGCGTTCTCCTGTAAAAGAGTAATCAAACGGTAATCAATTTTATCCATAGTGTTCCCCTTCTTGTAAATAAATATGTAATGTGTTATACTATACTATATAAAAAGTATAAAACCGAAACTTAATTTTGTCAACATTCGGTTTAATAAAAGTTAGAAATTCACAAAAATTCTTAATATAATAAGTTGGTGATATAGTGATAAATATTGAAAACGCCTGCTGCTTCACAGGGTATAGACCTGAAAAGTTCGGTTTCCCGTTTTCAGTTGAGGATAAAAGGTATTGCACGCTTGTCCGCAGGCTCTACACCGGCATTGCCGATATGCTCGAAAAAGGTTGCACCGTATTTTACACCGGAATGGCAATGGGGTTTGACCTTTTGGCAGCCGAACATGTCATAACGTTGCGGTTGGCACGAAAAGACATAAAACTAATTGCCGTTGTGCCGTTTTCGGGGCAGGAAAACGGTTGGCCCAAAGAATGGCAAAACCGTTACCGCGAGGTTTTGGAAGAGTGCGATGAGGTAATCACATTAAGTGGAGAATACTCCAAATGGGTTTACGCAAACCGTAACCGCTATATGGTTGACCGAAGCCGATACGTTTTGACCTATTTTGACGGTAAAGAAGGCGGTACAAAAAGCACATTAAACTATGCCGTAAAAAACGGTCGCGAGATTTTAAATATCTTTGAAACCAATCCGGTCGGCGAAAAAACCGCACAGTATAAGGCAAGACTTATACTTATCCCACCGGATAAAGAATAAAAACCGCAACATTGTAAATTCAACGTTGCGGTTACTTTATTTATTAGGTTATCTGTTGTTGATAATCTCGGTCAACTTAATCGGGTCAACGATTTTGCCGTCCTTATATACACGCATATTGCCCGAAGCGATTTCGTCAATAAGTACAACTTCGCCGTTGTTGTAGCCAAACTCAAACTTAACATCCCAAAGGTCAAGACCTAAAGTTTTAAGGTCATCAGCAACAATTTTGGTGATTTTCAAGGTCTGCTCTTTCATAGACTCGAACATTTCAGGGGTCATAACGCCCAAAGCTGCCAAACCTTCACCGGTTACAAGCGGGTCACCCTTTTCGTCATTCTTAAAGGTGCACTCAACATAACCGCCAGGGAGAACAGTGCCGTCTTTAATGTACTCGCCATAGCGACGGATGAAACTACCGGTAGCAACAAGTCGGCAAATAACTTCAAGACCGTTACCGCCCTGAGCCTTACCGAAACACTCTGCAGGAAGAACTTCCATAGTAGCGTTTTCGATGTCTGCACTTACGTAGTGAGTCTTAATTCCTTCCTTTTTGAGCAACTCAAAATAGTAAACCGAGGTCTGCAAGTTAGCCTTGCCGATACCGTCGATTGTAAGACCTACAGCGTTCTCGCCCGGGTCAAACACACCGTCTTTGCCGGTGCAATCGTCCTTAAACTTCAACAGCACATTGCCGTTTTCAAGCTCATAAACGTCTTTGGTTTTGCCTTCATAAAGTTTTTTCATAAAAAATTCCCCTTTATTAAACTTAAAATAAAAATTTATTGTTGTTCGTCTTCGGGTTGTTGAGCGTTTTTCTTACAGCCCTTGCAACCTCTTAAAATGTTAACCTCGTCGCGGTGTACGGTAATGGGTAAACCGTCAGACCCGTCTAACTGAACCTTTAATTTTCCGGTGAGCAGGCTGACATCAACAACAGTACCTTTGCCCTCGGGAGTGTCAACGTAACTGCCGTTTCGCGGTGTGATTTTATCTAAATGCTCGTAAGCGTCTTGCTCATACTTTAAACAGCACATCAATCTTCCGCATGTACCCGAAATCTTGGTCGGGTTTAAGGAAAGACCTTGCTCTTTTGCCATTTTAATTGAAACCGGCTGGAAATCCCCCAAAAATCTTGAACAACAGAAAGGTTGTCCGCAAATTCCCAAACCGCCCATCATTTTGGCTTCATCCCTGACGCCAATTTGACGCAACTCAATACGTGTGTGGAACTGACTTGCTAAATCTTTGACTAATTCTCTAAAATCAACCCTACCGTCGGCAGTGAAGAAGAAAAGAATTTTTGTTGCGTCAAAAGTAACCTCAACGTCAACCAATTTCATTTCCAAACCGCGTTCAAGGATTTTTTGCTCACAAAACTCAAAAGCAACCTTTTCTTTTTCGCGGTTCTCACGCATTTTCTTAAGGTCGTCCTCGGTTGCAGGACGTACAACCTCCTTCAACTGACCGATAATGCTTGAATCGGGCACATTATGGTTTTCACTTGCGACCTCACCGCATTCGGTACCTCTTGAAGTGGTGACAATAACATATGAGCCTGCCGAAAACTTCTTTCCTGCAGGGCTGAATGAATATATACGTCCGTCAGAACGGAATTTTACTCCGATAACTTCAACCATTCGTTTACTCCTTAAAATGAGAAAATTTAAAAACTTCCCACGACATAACATTTTATCACAAAACGAAAAAAATTTCAATAGTTATATATTGCCTTAATAGTTATAAATTTTCAAAAATTTCTGCACAAAGACGGGTTGAAACAAGTGAGATTGAGAGGGGTTGACCGATGTGACGGCGAAATTCCAACTCGGTGCTTTCGGCAGTCTTTAAAAGCTTGGTTACGGAAGATAATGAAAGTTCCGACTTGCGTTTTGCACATTTTAAAGCCTCGTTTTGTGAAATTAGACGCAGTTCGCCTAAAAACGCCGTAAATCCTAAACGGTCTTTTTCAAATTTAAGGAGAGTTTTAAGTGCCGACATACGGTCGCGATTTTTAACGGCAACTAAAAATTCCTTTGCAGCCTCGACCGATTTTGCGGTTTCACCCGAAAGAATTTCTAACGCTTTACCTACGTTTCCGTGAGAAACCTCCAATGCCTCGTCTATGTCGCCTTCCGGTTTGCCTGTTTTCAGAGCAATATATTTTTTTGCTTCGGCAAAGTCGGGGTTTGAAACCGACAAGGTTACACAGCGTGAGCGAACAGTCGGCAAAAGCGAGGAGGCGTTTTGGCAAATAAGTATAAAAATCATAAACTCGGGTGGTTCTTCAAGCACCTTTAAAAAGGCGTTTTGAGCCGGCTCGTTCATTTTGTCGCAATCAGATAGGATATTAACCTTGCGTTTTGATTCAATCGGCATAATGAAAGCATTATCGCGAACTTCACGCACAGTGTCAACCTTAAAGGTTGCCCCGTCGGGTGCATAGGTCAATATATCACAGTGTCCGTCTTTTTTTACAAGTTCACAAATTCGACATTTTCCGCAGGGTTTTGTTTCTAATTCAGCTTCACAAATTGCGGCAGCGGCAATGATTTTTGCCAAGGTATGACGTCCCGAGCCCTCGGCACCCTCAATTATAAAGGCGTGCGGAAAGCGTCCGCTTGAAATTATGCTTTTTAAGGTTTCTTTAATTTCTCGGTTGCCTAAAAAGGAATCTATCATTTTTACCCTCCAAAATAGTGAATTTATGTGAGGTTGAATTTTTCTTTTGGTGGAGACGATGGGGATTGAACCCACGACCTTACGGATGCGAACAGCAACCAAATCGTTCAAGCCCGAATCAGCCTTAAATGGTGTTTTTTAGGCATCTTTCGGCTCATCGTCGTCCATAGGCGTTTGCCTTACGAACTCCTCTTCACCAAAATCTACTCAAAAAAACGCGCATTTAAGGTCGTAGAGTTTTGTAAATGACATATTTTTTGATATTCGAGTCAAAAGCGCAGCAAATCCTGTCGGATTTGCGAGTATTTAGGCGAAGTAGAGCGGAAAATATGTGTTTCAAAACCTGATTTGGGTTTGAATGATTTGGTTACGCTTTCCCAGCTGTGCTACGCCCCCGAGTTAAGGCGGGAAACCGCCTTTAAGTAAAAGTTTAGAGTGAAAACTCAAAAGTTTAGTCTCGTCCTTGCATACCTGACCACAGAAATATTATAATCTGTGCAGGGATGCCAACAATAAACAAAAGCCACAGTTTTAGCCACAAAAAAGTCACAAAAAGCGAGGCTAAGGTTGTCCACAAAAGCGCAGAAATAATTAAATAATTGCGTCTCGGGTTAAACCAAATAGAATTAAAAATCAACCAAACCGCAAAACTAACCGGTGCGGCATAAACAAAGCAGAGCCAATGCTGATTTAAATGTGTCACCGTATCGAGTATAAAGAACACAACCGTTGCCACCAACCAAATAAGCATTACACACATTGAGGTGATAATCGCACGTTGGCGGAATTTTTTACGGCTGACTGCCGCTTTTTTTAGTTCTGCATTTTGGTGGTCGCTTTCCAAAAGATAGTCTACAGTGACACCCAAAATCTCTGCTAAAGATTT
Organism: Acutalibacteraceae bacterium; assembly: GCA_045649545.1. GTDB lineage: Bacteria > Bacillota > Clostridia > Oscillospirales > Acutalibacteraceae > UMGS172. The sequence continues at coordinate 20,777 of JAZRQE010000061.1, read as the reverse complement.
AAGCACAGCAACATCAGGCAAAGACTCACCGCGTTCCCATTTGGAAACCGCCTTGTCAGAATAATTGAGTCTTTCAGCTAATTGTGCTTGTGTTAGCCCTTTTTCCTTGCGGAGAAGTACGATATTATCGGCTATAATGTTTTTTAAATCTTTCATTTAGTCACCCGATTTCTAAAAAAATCTCTCTACTGTTTAATTTTACAAGTACAGTATAACATAACTTTTATGCCTTTGCAACCCTTGATTTAAGAGGTATTCTACCGATGGTAGATATGACAAAAATCGACTCTACCGGTGCCGTTTTAAGTGTATACATAAAATTTTTAACAGTTCAGTGACTAAAATAGGGTTTTGGTGTATCATAAATATCGTTGAAAAACATCTGCAAAAAAAGGAGAACATTGTTATGAACAATTTTGTGATTTTTACAGACTCGGCTTGTGACCTGGGACCTAAACATTTAGATGATATTGGTGTAAAGCACATAAGTCTTACCTTGGTTTATGACGGCGACACAACCGAACACAAAAATGATGATATTGATGCAAAAGAATTTTACAACAAAATGCGTGGCGGTGCTACCGCAAAAACCTCTGCCGTCAATTCTGAAGCCTTTTGCAACGCATTTCGTGAAGAGTTGAAGAACGGAAATGATGTTTTATATATCGGTTTTTCTTCGGGTTTGAGTACAACATATAATTCGGGCAGGTTGGCTGCTGAAGAATTAAAGGAAGAGTTCCCGGATAGAAAAATCATTGCGGTGGATACTCTTGCCGCTTCTGCCGGCTTTGGTATGCTTGTAGATTTAGCGGTCAAAGAGAAGAACAAAGGTGCAACCATCGAGGAAGTTGCAAAATTCGTTGAAGACACAAGGCTTCACCAGTGCCATTGGTTTACCGTTGATGATTTGGTTTACTTAAAACGTGGAGGAAGAATAAGTCCTACCGTTGCGTTTGTGGGCGGTTTGCTTGGTATTAAACCGGTATTGCATATGGATGATGAGGGTCACCTCATTAATGTAACCAAAGTCCGCGGACGTAATGCTGCCATTCAGGCTTTGGCTGACAAGTTTGGCGAGTTGGCGATTGATAAGACCTCCGGTCCTGTCTACATTTGTCACGGCGACTGCGAGGATGATGCCAATACTTTAGCAAAAATTATAAAGGACACCTACGGTGTAGAGGTTGAATGTACGGTATACACCGGTCCGGTTATCGGTGCTCATTCAGGTCCCGGCACGCTGGCTCTCTTCTTTATCGGAAAGGAAAGGTAGTATGACAAGAACTAAGCTTATAGACCGCAAGTTACCCGATTATACCCGCGGTGAAGAGCTTTTTAATATGATTTCGCACATTACAGGCGGTGCTTTCGGCGTTGCGGCGTTGGTGTTGTGTGTTATCGTTTCGGCATTGCATGGCGACGCTTACGGAGTAGTAGGCAGTGCGATTTACGGCAGCTCGATGGTGCTTTTGTATACCGTTTCAAGTGTTTATCACGGCCTTAACCCCAATATGGGTAAAAAGGTTATGCAGGTCATTGACCACTGTACCATTTATTTGCTGATTGCAGGCACGTATACCCCGATTTTATTGACAGCAATTCGACGCGAGAGTGTCGTTACGGCGTGGGTGCTGTTTGGGGTTGAGTGGGGACTTGCAGCGTTAGCGGCAACCTTAACCGCAATCGACCTTAAAAAGTATGATAAATTTTCAATGCTTTGTTATATTGGAATGGGTTGGGGTATCGTTTTTGCGGCCAAAACTGTTATGAAGGCAGTACCGCCTGCAGGAATTATGTTCTTGCTGTTAGGCGGCGTATCCTATACGGTCGGTGCAGTGCTTTACGGTATCGGCAAAAAGTATCGATATATGCATTCGATTTTCCACATTTTTGTGGTTGCAGGCAGTGTGTTACAGTTCTTTAGCATTTTGCTTTATATATTGTAAAAATAATTAATCCCAATTGCACTATTGTGCAATTGGGATTTTCTTTTTTTATTCTGTTCTTAACGCTTCAACAGGGTCTTTGTTGGCGGCAACGCGTGACGGTATAAGTCCTGCAATTAAGGTCAAGCCCATACTGATGGCTACCAAAATTATTGCACCGCCCAACGGTAACGAGGCTAATCCTTTAATATCTGAGAATTTTTCGATAATCAAACTTATTGGAATATTGAGAAGCACTGTGACTAAAATTCCAAGTAAGCCTGCAACAAAGCCGACAATCAAGGTTTCGGCGTTGAATACGCGGGAAATATCCTTTTTCGAAGCACCGATTGAACGCAAAATTCCAATTTCCTTTGTGCGTTCCAAAACCGAGATATAGGTGATAATTCCAATCATTATAGAGGATACCACCAAGGAAATTGAAACGAACGCAATAAGCACGTAGGAAATCATATTAATAATAGTGCTGATTGAAGACATCATAATTGCAACATAGTCGGTATAGGTGATTTGGCTTTCTTCCGGCTTGCCGTTGTTATAGTTTGCAATCAGTTCGGCAATGTTGTCCTTGTCTTCAAAGGTTGCGGCGTAAATGTTGATTGAGCTTGGGTCGTCTTTATCGGAATATCCGATAGTTGTAAGATTTTCATTTAAAGTTGTCTTTGAATATCTTAATTCCGACGTCACATCATAATAGCGGCTTAATGCGACATTGTCCGCTTGGTTTATTACCGTTTCGTATTCGGCTGTGATAGCCGCCTCAGACATTGCAGTTATGCGTGCCGATTGTGTAGCGGCATACTGTCCCTTTACCATTTCGGCTAAGGTTTGGTATACTAAATCGTAAATTTGGGCATCGCTCATAGAAGAAAGCATACTGCGTACATTTTCCTCGGTCATTCCGCTTGCATTACTACTTGCCGACTGCCTTGTATAAAGTGATATTATAAAGTTTTCCTGCAAATCGCGGGTTGAATATTTTGCTATTTCGGTTGCGGTCAAGCTTTGTAAGGTTGCGGAGTCGGGTGTAGAGGCAATATGCGTATAAACGCTGATTTGTTTTTGAGGCTCGAGTTTTGAGAACCATGAAAGGAAATTTTGAGCTTTTTCCTCGTCGGTTTCAGGAACGTCGGTTATAAACGGCAATCCCGAAAAGATATCGGTATCTTTATTTTCGAGTTGGTATTTTACAAGTTCAGACTTGTTGATTTCTCCAATATACCAATCGGTCAGTTCCTTGGTATAAGCAACCGCACAGCCCTCTAAAACGGTAGATACCGCGTCGGCTTTAGGTTTTACAATGCCGACAACCTCTAACTCTTCAGCCGAAGCGAGCAATAGTTTCATAAACGATTCATCGGCACTCATATCAACAAAGCGGTCGTTTGTTTTGTCAGAATCAGTATCAACACCTTGGAATTTATCGGTGGGTAAAATCAGTTTAAACTTTAATCCTAATAAATCTTCATAAGTCCAGTTTGCACTGATGTCAACATCATCGACCTTTTCGCCCGACATAATTTTACGCCAAACGGCACCTAACTGCTCACGGTCTAAAAGACCTAAAGCGTAAAGGAACGATTCCGAAATTTCGTTGTGTTCATTAACTACCAACAAAACCTCATTTTTAGCGGTAGGCCAGTGCATTGTCTTGCCGTCTAAAAGCTCATATTGCTCATAAACCAAATCGTTAATGCCGGTGCCGTCTTTTTTAGAAATCATTTCATTAAAGACCTTAACCGAACTACCTGACATCATAGGCATCATAGAGCCCATTGAGTTAGAGTTTTCAGAGCCTGAAATATCCCCAAAAAGTGCCATATAATCGTTAGCCTTTAAAACGCCTTTAGACGTGTCGGCAACATAAACATCAAGATTGGTGCTGTAGCCGTACTGAATGGCTGTGGTGTATTTACTGATATTACTGTCGGCACTTTCAAGCCAAGACTTAAACGGCTTTAAATCGTTTTGCTTTGAGTCGGAATTGAAAAGTGCGTTCATCATATCGTACATATCGGTGTTAGCATAAACCTTGTCGTTTTCACGGTTTTGACGGTCTTGCTCGTTTTCTGCCATAGACTGAAACAGTGCCGACATATCGGCTTCCTCTGCCAAAATAGTAATGGGATATGAAGAAAGAGTATCCTCCTGAACCTTGTCAATGTAGGCTTGAAAACCTGATGACAACGATAAAATCAGAGCAATACCTATAATTCCGATACTGCCTGCAAATGAGGTCATAAAGGTGCGACCTTTTTTGGTCAAAAGGTTGTTTAAACTCAAAAGTAACGCCGTAAAAAAGGACATGGAAGTGCCTTTTTGTTTTTTCTTGGTCTTTTTGTTTTGCTCGGTTGCAGTTGTACTGTCTTGACTTGTGTCATCTTGCTCGGAATCGTAAGGGTTGGAATCGTCAATAATTTTGCCGTCAAGAATTTTTATAATACGGGTAGAATAACGCTCGGCGAGTTCGGGGTTGTGGGTAACCATTATAACCAAGCGGTCGCTCGCAACCTCTTTTAACAGTGCCATAATCTGTTCCGAGGTTTCAGAATCCAGAGCACCTGTCGGCTCGTCGGCAAGTAAAATTTCGGGGTCGTTTATTAAAGCACGGGCAATAGCAACACGTTGCATCTGTCCGCCTGACATTTGGTTGGGTTTTTTGTTGAGTTGGTCTTTTAGACCTACCTTTTCAAGTGCCGCAACGGCTCTTTTACGGCGTTCTTGCTTGGATACGCCCGAAAGAGTCAACGCCAACTCTACATTTGAAAGTACGGTTTGGTGCGGAATAAGGTTGTAACTTTGAAAAACAAAACCGATTGAGTGATTGCGGTAGGTGTCCCAATCATGGTCGCGGTATTCCTTGGTTGAACGGCCGTTTATCAAAAGGACCCCGTCGGTATAGCGGTCGAGTCCGCCGATGATATTCAATAGGGTTGTTTTTCCGCAACCCGACTGTCCTAAAATTGAAACAAACTCGGTTTTGCGAAACTCTATGCTTACACCCTGTAACGCACGCACCGAATCACTTTCACCGACACCGTAATGTTTAGTTATGTTTTTGAGTTTGAGCATTTATATTCTCCTTAAGGTTGGTATGTAAACAATAATATACAAATAATAACATATAAATATTAATAATGTGTTACAGATTGTTAAATTGTGGAAATTACCACGAAATCATAAATCCCAAAGCACCTTTTACACCACCGTAACTGTATTTTCTTATTCGTTTTGAGCCGAGTTCGGCGTTGGCAATTGAAATGCAACGCTCAATTTTAAAGGTTTTTGCGGCATCGTCAGAGCCGAAAACGAAATTCATTTCAGGGGAAACCGCAAACTCAACCATTTTTTGTCCTGAACGTCGAGCTTCACAAAGCATACTGACAACGGTTGACTCAACTTGAGATTTTTCTGCGATATAAAGCGAATTTACAACGTGATAGTTGTATTCGGTTGCGGTACATGTGGGCAAAAATATGTTACCGCGGTTGATTGTATCGGTGTTGGTCGCAGGGTCAAAGATAGGGTCAATGGTACAACTTTTTAAAATATATTCAGTTGTCACGTTAAAGAAAAAGTGATACGAACTGTTGTCGGTGTCGTTGGCGGTCGGGTCAAGGTGATACCAACTGTTTTCAATATTTATAACGTTCCACATGTGCGGTTCTACTGAAACACCGGTTACCGTAGAACAGTTGAGTCCCGACATAAAGGCTAAAACCTGCATAGATTTTGCATAGCCCTCGCAAACGGCTTTGCCGTTTAGAAAAGCACCTACAATATCCCAAGCCGAATGGTTGTTTTCATAGTTGTTGACGTTTTTGGAGTCGTATTCAAGTCGGGAAACAAGAGTATCGTGAGCCAAAACCTCGCGAGCGTATTCGGTTTCGTTACCTAAAAAGTTTTGACTGATTTCGGTTAAGATTTTAAGTATCTTGTTTTCAAAATTTTTCCTTTCGGTTGCGGTGTATAGCCAATCTTTATCGGTTTTGGCAAAACAAATTTCACCGGTTAAGCCTTTTGTTCTTAATGCGTATGATGTCGGCAACCAGAAATATTCCGGTCGGTCGTTTCTTAACGCAAGGAAGGCAATAGTAATATCTTTGTCGTTAGCATTTCCCAAAGATATGTAGCCGGTTTGCATATTAAAAATGGCATTATCCATTAATATGTATACACCTTTTTGTTTGTCATTTAGTTGGTTGTAGCCTGAACGTTCAAACTTGCCGACTAATGAGAATTTATTGTTGGTTGGATAAATATCAAGGCTGGAAACTGAGTCAGCCTCGGTGATTTCAGCAGAGTCAGAAACACCAACCTCATCTAAAAACGAAAAATCACAACCCGTAGCGCTTATCAAAAGCACCGTTATAAGTAACAATGATAATAACTTCTTCAAAACTTTTACCTCTTATAAACAATTAATAATACGCGGAGTACACGGCAGGATAAGACAGGTTATTAACCGTGTTATCGGTAATAAACTGAAAGATTTTTTCTAAATTTCCCGAGAAGGTTTCAAAAACAACCTGACGGCAGGCACTTTCAAAAAGTTCGCCGTCCAACCGTTGGAGTAATTGATTGCCGGTCAAAAGCGTTTCACCCTCTAAATTATAATTATACACTATTCCTTTAGATATGTCAGCAATTTCACGTAAATTTTTAGAATCGGTAAAGATATATTTTTTGGTATTCGGGGCGTTCTCCTTAAGGCATTTGCCTATAAACGGATAAACCCCCTCGTTTAAAACAATATCGTTGTCAAAATCGGCGTTATTTCTGTCAATTTCAACCGAATGAGAAATTATTTTTTCGAGTTTCGGGGTGATTTCAAGGTCGCACAAAAAAGTTTTATTTTCGTCGTGAAAAATAACCGCTACCGACACGGTTTCGGCGTTTGGTTTTACGGTTGAAGTGTTGTTTTTAGGCGTGGTATCGGTGCGGTTGCCTAAATTCGACAAAATAAGACATAAAAAAGCTACCAAACAGAAAACAACGAACGCAGAAGAGAGGGATATTGCAAACCAAAACAGTTTTTTCATTTGTTACCGCCTTTAAATAGTATATTTTGCAAGTATATTTTGGACTTGAAAGGAACGGTATATTCAAAAATTGTTGTATTTAATGTTGGTTTGTGGTAAAATTATTGGGTAACAGTGTGAAAGGGGCGATATTGTTGAGTAAAAAAGTTTATATTGACCGTATCGTTTCGGTCTTGTTGCTTTTAGGTTGGATGGTTTTTATTTTTGTTTTGTCAAGTGAAAGTGCCGGAACATCGGCTAACACCAGCGGACAGATTATTAAAAAAATCGCCGAAACGGTTAACCGCGATTTTGTAAAACTTCCGCCTGCACAACAGCATAGCATCATAGAAAATTGGCAAGTATTCGTCAGGACAATGGCACATTTTATTGAATATGTTGTGTTGGGTTTCTTGGCAGCCAACACAGTCCGTGCGTTTAATTTAAAACAAAAATTCATTTACTGGCTACCGGGATTTTTTTGCTGTCTTTATGCTGTGGGTGACGAAATACATCAGATTTTCGTTCCGGGCAGAAGTTGTCAGTTCGTTGATGTTGTGATTGACACCTTGGGCGGTGTTGTGGGAACAATATGTTTTCTTGTTTTAATGTGGTTTATTAAAAAGATTTTGACCGTAAGGCAGAAAAACAAAAGTAAATAAGTAAAAGACCGTTCGAACAGTTTGTTCGAACGGTCTTTTTTGTTTGTTAGATTTAAATAATTCCCATTAAGCACTGTGCGGCAAGGTAGATACCGAAACCGCTGATTAACGGCGCAATTTTGGTTGCGGGTGTCACCGAAAGACGGCTTTTAATCACATCAAAAATAAATGTCACAACGGTAGAAATAACCGCACCTAATATCGCGAATTTTATCGCATCAATATAGGTCGAGAAGCAGGCAACCCAGGGGAAAATACCGAAAATCAGTGCCGAATATAAGGGGATAAACCAATACATTCTTTTTCTGTCTTTAGCAATGTAACTGTCCAACACAAGTGCTATAAGTGACAATACCAATATTGCCATTGAGTCGAATGTGGGAAGAATGATGTGGGGCAAGAACGCTCTGATAAGCATTGCCGCGAGCAACGAAACACCCGTGACAACGGCGAGAAATAAACCGAATAAATCGTGTTTTTTCATGAATCTCAACCTCCCCATTCAGTAGCCGACGACTCAACGTCTGCACCCGTGACATAACCGATAGCCGAGTTGACCGAGCGGGCTACCGCTTTAGATGAAACGGTCGCACCCGAAATTCCGTCAATAGCGATTTCATTTCCGGTAGAGTCGGCAGTGCCGGTAGCACCTGAAAAAGCATCCTCACCGACTGTGCCGACGGTAAATGTACCGGTTTTGTTTAAAAACTGTGATAAAAACACGTGGTCGGTCAATATTTCGTTACCCAAACTGTTGGTTTCGTGTGCTTCACGCACTACAAGACCCGTAACGGAACCTTGATTATTAACACCGACAAACATTGTTATTTCACCGGCATAGCCCATTGTTACGGTCTCAATAACATAGCCGTTGTCTGCTTTGTGTACCGATTTAATGTTGGCGTCTTGGCCGTCATAGTCAACTTTTACAAAATCTTTGCCGTCGGGTAACAGCATTTCCAAAAGTTTAACGTGTTCTTTTTGGGTATTGTTGTGGGTAACGGTTTTTAATCCGAAAGCGGCGGCTAAAAGTATAATACTGATACCAAGAATTACCGAGAGAGTGACGATAAGTGTCTTTTTCATTCCTTGCCGCCTCCTTTCTTAACGCCGAAGCGGGCAAAACCGGTATAACGGTCAATGAACCAAGTGATTGCATTCATTAAAAGGATTGCGTAGGTGACACCTTCGGGGAAAAGACCGAAATAGCGGAAAACAAGTGTCAAAGCACCGCAACCGACACCGTAAAGAATTTGTCCCAAATGGGTAACGGGTGAGGTTACATAGTCGGTCGCCATAAAGATAGCACCTAACATTAATCCGCCCGAAAGTACGTTGTATGCCGACCAAATAAGTGCATTATCAGTTTTATAAAAAACTAAAGACAACACAGCGAGTGTGCCTATGTAAGCCAACGGAATTCTCGGCGAAATAACCTTTCTTAAACACAAGTACACACCGCCTAAAATTAAAGCCAATGCGGAAATTTCACCGATAGAGCCGGGGCATTTGCCCAAAAACATATTAAGCAAACTTTCGTTAGGTATTGAAGGCATTACCATGTGGTGCAAGGGTGTTGCAGAGGTAACACCATCTAATCCTTCGTAACGGGTGATTCCTAACGGGAAAATAAGCATCAAAAATGCACGGGCGGCTAAGGCAGGGTTAAAAATGTTTTGACCCAAACCGCCGAAAAGTGCCTTTATTATTATAATTGCAAAAAAGTTTCCGACTAAAACCTGCCAGATTGGAACTGTTACCGGCAAGGTCATAGCAAGCAACAATCCGGTAACGGCGGCAGAGCCGTCGACAACGGTTAATTTGCGTTTGGTGATTAAGCACCACAAAGCCTCAAATACTACTGCCGAAACAACCGAAACGGCGGCAACAAGCAAGGCACGAAGCCCGAGAATAACAACGCCGACAACCAAAGCGGGGATAAGGGCGATTACCACATCAAGCATAATTTTGTTAATGCGGAATTTACTTCTGATATGAGGGGAGGAGGTTACTGTAAGATTCATTTTTCATCTTCCTCCTTTATCATCTTTTTCCCTTCGCGGCATTTCTCAGTCAAGGGTAATTTTGCGGGGCAGGTGTAAGAACAAATACCGCATTCCATACAGTCGGTAACATTTAAACGCTTGACTTCAGGGACGTTACCGGCGTTGACGTAGCGGGCAATATAAAGCGGTTTCAAACGCATAGGGCATGCGTCGGAACATTTTCCGCAACGGATACAAACCGAATTTTCAACCCTAAAGTTAGGGTCTTTTTTAAGGCACAAAACAGCGTTGGTTGCCTTAACTACGGGGGCAGAAAGGTCGGCTTGAGCAACACCCATCATCGGTCCGCCGTTTAAAACGCGGTCAACGTCTTCCGTTAGTCTGCCGGCGGCGTTGATTAAATCTTCAAACGAGGTGCCGATGGGGACTATGAAGTTTTGCGGGTCGCGAACACCTTCACCTGTGACGGTGACAATACGTTCGGTTAAAGGCTTACCCAACCTTACCGCATTATTAATTGCGGCAAAGGTTGAAACGTTGAACACAACACAATTGACATCAATAGGCAATCCGCCCGGAGGCACCTGCCTGCCGGTAACGGCTTGAATTAACTGTTTTTCCGAGCCTTGGGGATAACGTGTTGGTAACACAACAATTTCAATCGACGGGTTCTTTTTCGCAAACGCTTTTAGAATTTTGATTGCTGTTTTTTTGTTGTCTTCAATGGCGATTACTGTTCTCTTCGGAGAAAGCAAACGTTGAAGAATTAAAACACCGTCAATTACAGGTGCGGGGTCGGTTTTTAACAACGTGTCGTCAGCGGTAATATAAGGCTCACATTCACAGGCGTTAGCAATAATGGTGTCAATGTTTCCTATAGAGGTTAATGCCTTGATATTTGACGGGAAAGCTGCACCGCCCATACCAACAATTCCTGCTTCGCGGATAGTCTGAACTAAAGAGTCCGAATCCAAATCTTCTAACGGAGTGTCACAACCGACAAACTCAACCGTTTCGTTTTTAAAATCATTGTCGATAACTATAGCGTCTATTGTTTGTCCGTTTGGGTGAATTCTCGGCTCGATTGCCGAAACAGTACCCGAAACCGAAGCGTGAACGGGTACACACATACCTTCGCCGTCACCGATTTTTTGTCCTTTAAGCACACGGTCGCCCACCTTAACTAACGGTTGACAAACATCACCGATATGCTGTTTTAAAGGAATTACAACCTGATTAGGTGTAACGGTTGTAAGGTTATCGGTACTTTGGGACATTTCTTTATTATAGCGGGGATGAATTCCGCCGAAAAAAAGTCGTTTCATAATTGTTCCTCAATTTCGAATTAAATCCCGAAAACCGGGGCTGTAATATAAGTTTTCCTTTGCATCAACCCATAAAGCCTTTGCACCGAATTTGTCTAATAATGCCTGACCTTGCTCGCGGTCGAGTAAGAACAACGAGGTTGAAAGCACGTCGGCAAGACCGGAATCCTCGCAAACAATTGTGACCGAGGTCCAAAGTTCGCTAGGGTATAGTGTTACCGGGTCGATTATATGGTGGTACAGTTTGCCGTCAACAGCAAATGCGCGTTGATAACTGCCACTTGTAACCACACTGCCCGAAGTAACATTAAGCACGTGTAGGTTATTTCCGCCTTTTGGGTCTTGAATACCTACCGACCAAGCGGTGCCTTTTTCGTCTTTAGGCCCGGTAGCATAAACGTTACCGCCCACGCTTATGAGCAAACCCTCGGGTGCGTTTTCGCACACCTTTTGAACTGCCCAACCTTTAGCAATGGCACCGACGTCTATTTTAAGCTCTGGGTCGCTGATAAAAACAGTTAAACTTTCGCGGTCTAAAATAATATTGTCGGGGTTCATATGCTGACTTGCTTTAGTTAAAGCGTCAGAATCGGGTAAATAGGCGTTTGCAGGGTCGTTAACACCGTCTTCGCGAGCATCGTGCCACAGCTTTAAAACACTGCCCATAGCAGGGTTAAACACACCGTTTGTAGCGGTGTAATAATCCTTGCAGTCTTGTAACAGGTCTAAAATCACGGCGTCAACCATTACCGGTGAAATAGATGCTTTATCGTTAACCGTTTTTAAGTTATTGATACCCTCATATTGCTCATAAATATCAAAAAACTTATGGTAACGCTCAAGCTCGTCACGAATAGGTTTAACCGAAGTTTCAAAGGCTTGTTTGCTTTCGGCTTTGCCTACCATAGTGGTTACAGTGTCGAACAAATCCAAAAACGTGGCAGAGTACTGCTTTTTGCCGGACGGTTTTTCGACAAAAGCCGAACAACCGCCAAGCAGTACCAAGCAAAGAATTAGAGAAATTAATTTTTTCATTTAGCGGCTTTGTCAATTAAAGCTTTGAAATCGCCGATAGCAATGGTAACCGAAGCCGTCAAATCTGCTTCGGTGGGAACGGTTTTTTCGTTAACGGCAATACCTGCTACCTGAGCGGCAGTTTTACCGGTAACGTATTTTGCAAACGAAGCAGCCTGCTCGTTCCACTCAAATTTAGCCTGACCCCAAGCAACCATACCGTAGTCCTTACCAAGCTCGTTCTTGGTTTTAACCCAGGCGGTGAGGTCGGAAGTCACTTTACCTGTTGCGTCAAAGTTAACCTTTGCTTGTACGGCGTCAATAGCACAAGATGTGATAACACCGTCTTTCAAAGTAAGGGCAGTAACAGTTGCATCAAGCTGGGTTGTACCTGCCTTTTCGGCAGTGGCAGATGCACTACCATTGATTGCGGTTACTGTAGCCATTTTTAAGGTGTCGCCCGATTTTGCACCGAGGTTAGTAGCCTTTGCTACAGCGGTTTCAATAGCCGAAACATATCCGCCGAGGTAAATGGTAGCAGAAGAAGCCAAATCACTGCCTGCGGGAGCCTTGCCGGTTTCGTCAACTGCACCTTCGCGTAATTGCTTAACAGTTTTACCTATAGCAAATTTAGCCAAAGCGGCAGCCTGAACGTTCCATTCAGCCTTTGCACCGCCGTAGGCAACCATACCGTAGTTGTCACCCAGTTCATTTTTAGTTTGGGGGGCTTTGGTAAGGTCAGAGGTGATTTTACCGGTCGTATCAAATTTAACCGAGGTTGCAATTCCGTCAATAATACAGTCGCGGATAATTCCGTCCTTGTCTACCAAAACAGCAACCATTGTAACATCGTATTTACCTTCGCCGTTTTTATCGGCGGCGGCATTACTGCTTTCCTTAATGCCGGTAACGATAGCTAAACCGGTTTTAAGGTCACCTTCAGCAGGCGCAACGGTGCTTGTTTGTTCAGAACTGTTTGTGTTTGAGTTAGTCGAACAGTCACAGTCCATGTGATAAATAACAGGGGTACCTGCACAGCCTGCTAACAGAACAATACAAAGGGCAATTGATAAGAATGCGAATAATTTTTTCATAGGTTACACTCCTAATATTATTATACAATAATATCATACTTTAATAATACGAAAAATGCAAGCAAAACAAGTTGCGATAGTAATATATTCCATCAGTTGAAAAAAATCTTTTAATAGGTGCTTGATATACGGCAAAAAATATTGTATACTATTACCACTGAATTTTAAGGTGGTATAAAAAATGCACTCTAAAACCAAAAGAATTGTAATGACTGCACTTATGGCGTCGTTGGTATGTGTTGCAACTATGATAATCAAGATTCCGTCTCCTATGAAGGGCTATATAAATCTCGGAGATTGTACCGTGTTATTATGCGGTTGGTTGTTTGCACCGGGATATGGGTTCATAGCAGCAGGGCTGGGTTCTGCACTTGCTGATATATTTTCCGGCTATATTACATACGCTCCCGCAACCTTTTTAATAAAGGGAGCGATGGCACTCGTCATGTTTGCCTGCTTTAAGCTTATGCATAAGCATATCGGCAAGCTCTCGTCTCAAATTATCGGAGGAATTATTGCCGAAATAGTAATGGTTTCGGGTTACTTCTTGTTCGAAGGCTTTTTATACGGGTTTTCACCGTCGGTTGTCAACATCCCCGCAAATTCAGTGCAGGGCGTGGCAGGTGTAATTATTGGTATTGTATTGATAAAAGTTTTTGAAAAATTTAAAATCACGTTGGAGTGACGTTGGGTTTTAAGGAAGAGAGAAAAGGTAAAAAACTCCCTGAACTTGGTTCAGGGAGTTTTTGTAATGTGATGCTGATTTAGATGCACAATGATTTTGCAGAGGGCACATTATACCATTCGCGGTGATAGGTGTTGCGTTTGTCTAAAGGATGGAGGTGCAACGCCGTTTTTGTAATAAAATACATGTAATTTATTCAACGATTATATAGTTATCTTTTAACGCTTCAACAAACTTATTACTTAAACTCCAAACCTCACCGCTGCGTATAACATACCAATTATTGTTGTACTCATAAGGCCCTGAAAAATGGATTTGTATGCGAGAGTCATCTTTTAAATACATCTGGAAGTATATAGATGCTTCATGATTTATTGATGAAACTTCAACCTCGCTTATCGTCATAGCGGAGGATAGAGAAATTTCAATATTTGTGTCCTCTATTGCAAATAATTTGTTATATATGTCATAGTTCGATTTAACATACAAGCCTTTATTATAGACAAACGATTCGCTGTTATCACAAAAAATGAACAATGGATTTTCATTAAAGGCGTAGTAATGCATATCAGGGAAGAACGGGAACTGAGAGTACCAGCCAAGGTCAATTACTGTATCGTCCGATGTTGTACGAACTTCAAAACGGTCATCAGCACGATAATAACTGTTTTCACCATATAATAAATTATCGTTATCATCATAGGAAAGTTTACTCATATCTCCCTTAAAACGATTAATAGATGTGCAAGAAGTCAAGGAAATCGGAAGTAGGCAGATTAGAATTAAACAAATCAGTTTTTTCAATAAGCTCTCTCCTTCTTTGCAGTACTGAGATTGTTCTTCGCTGTCGTAATAGATTTTACAAGCAAAAATCTTCTTTCACAACGCTACCGTCTTTTTTTAATTTATTATAACATACTTTAATCCCAATATCAACGGTGCTTAAGAGTATAAAGCTAACAGGCAAATTACGTTTGTGCCTTACGGCACAAATAAAAAAAGAAGAGTTTGCTCTTTTGCGTATGACTTTGAACTCTGACAATTTTTAGTGAAATCGTTCGCTTACGCTCACGGTGAAATAATTTACTTTGTAAATTGTGAAATTTGATGCTAATGCATCAAGTGAAATGAAATTCGTTCCTTAACGTGCGAAGCACATTTCACATTGCGAAGCAATATTTCACTGCCGAAGGCAATTTCACTCGTTCCGAAGGAACGAATTTCGTTGAAAAAAAGCCTGTTGCTTTTGCAATAGGCTTTTTTCTGGCTGGGGTGGCAGGATACTCTGTGCTCACTAAAACCTCGACCGCCCTTGGCGGTGCCCGATGTTTTACGTGTGCTCGAGACTTCACAGACCGTGCCGCTTCGCGTCTCGGCTGCTTCGACGAAAAAATTGAATCCTGCGAGTACCCACAAAAAACACCCACGTCGCGCCAAAAGGCACATCGTGGGTGTTGGCTGGGGTGGCAGGATTCGAACCTACGAATGCAGCAGTCAAAGTGCTGTGTCTTACCGCTTGACGACACCCCAATATTTTATTTTTGTGGCTTTTGAGTGAAAAAACCCCAAATCTTCGGACTTGGAGTTTATTTTAAGTGGGGTGGGTAATCGGAGTCGAACCGACGGCCTCCAGAGCCACAATCTGGCGCTCTAACCAACTGAGCTATACCCACCATATCTTTGGCACACCGACTATTATATCCGCCGAGTCAGCTTTTGTCAATAGAAAATTTTAAATTTAAAAACTTAATTTAAAGCTCAAAATCGGACGGTTTATAGTCTCTGCCAATGTCCTTTGTGACGGGAACTCGCTTTAAAGGGTCATATCTAAAGCCTTTGCAACTGCCAGATGGTGCGGTGATGCCTTTTTTTATACAAAAAATCTCTTCTCCGCCTGAAATGGCATGTCCTTTCAGGCAATAGGCACATTGCGGCGTTATTGATTTTGAAAAATGCTTTTTGTCCGACATATTTCCACCATCCTTTAATAAACATTATAACGGTTATAGAAAGTCGAAATAGTGTTTAAAAGCACTATTTCGGCACCAAATCTTAGATTTGGTCACAAATTTTCTTTGAAAATTTGACTTTAACCGTTGCAATGAATATCGAGCCAATTCAAATTTTTACGATTTGAATTGGCAAAAGCCGATTGTATCGGCTTGTCGGAACGCTTTTAAAGCGTTTCGACTAACTACAATCATTATAATACTAAAAAAACAGATAGTCAAGAAAAAGCCGTTTCGCTTTTGCGAAACGGCTTTTTAGCCTAAATTTATCTTATTAAATCGTTAGGTTGGGTGACGTTAATCTCAAGTCTTGCCGGTTTTAAGCCGTCTGCATGAGCGTAAACCTTTAAAACACCTTCCTGACCGGTTGATTTTACCAATGCGGCAACAACGCCTGCTCGCATTTTACGTGTTGTTTCCGAAATGGGGTTATGGTCGCAATAATCGGAACCGGTTGCCAAGACCACACCGTTTTCGGAACAGTTAAAGCTTACTGTGACTGCGGCGTCAGGTACGCGGTTTCCGTCAGCATCAACACAGTAGCAGTTGATAATTGCAGCGTCAAACTGGCTTGCAAACAAGGCTTCGGTCTGCATTTCGAGTTCCAATGCTACCGGCTCGCCTGTGGTGGCAACGCGGTCAGAAGCAACCTCTTTACCGCCGATATAACCCTTTACAACAACCTCGCCGGGATTGTAAACAAGCATCCACTCACCGTGGCCGTACTTCTCAATATCTTTAATACCAAGGCTTTCGCCGTTGTAGAAAAGCTCAAGCTGTTCACAGTTTGTATATGCCCAAACGGCGATTTCCTCGCCCTCGCGACCGGCTAAATTCCAGTGCGGCAGGATGTGTACCATCGGCTTGTCACTCCAAAGTGACTGGTTGTGGTAGAAAGCATCCTTTCTCTGCAGAAATAAGTCAATAGCACCTGAAATTGAGCAAAGTCTCGGCCATACACACTCGCCGCGATGCTCAATAGCAGCCCACTGATAACCGCCTGCAATCCATTCGCGTGACATTAAAGTTTTCCAAGTGTTCATACGTCCGCCGAAGTAATTGTTGGGTGCACTGTCATACGCCTTATAGTACTGTAATTTAGTGTTGGTATCATAGTACCAACCTCTTGTACTTCCCGTAGCGCAGTTTTCAGAAGAGAAAATCATCTTATCGGGGAATTTCTCGTGCAATGCATCATAGCCTTGAAGATTGTAGTTAACACCAATAATATCCTGTGCGTCGAAGCACTTTACTTTTTCAGGGTCAGCATCGCTTGCACTGGTGACGGGACGGGTCGGGTCAAGTCGGCGAACGATTGCGGCATTACGCTCAACAAAACGCTTACCTCTTTCGGTTAATGACAGAGATTCCTCGTTAAAGAGTGACCACATAATAACTGACGGGCGGTTTCTGTCCTTTTTAACCAAGGTAACAAGCTGGTCAATATATTCGTCTGAGGTGCCGAACCAACGAGTTTCATCCATTACAAGGAAGCCTTGACGGTCAAGCTCATCCATAGTCTGGTCGCTTTGTGAATAATGGGAGGTACGGTAGCCGTTAGCACCCATTTCTTTGAACATTTTTACGCGGTAACGCTTAATTCTGTCGAATACAGCCTTACCCTGCAAGCCGTAATCTTCGTGACAGCAAAGACCTTTAATGATAACGTGCTTGTCGTTGAGGAAGAAGCCGTGGTCAGGGTCAAAACGGATAGTTCTGAAACCGAAGTGGTTGGTAACCTCATCGATTACAGTCTTCCCGCGGATAATTGAGGTCTTGCAATAGTAAAGGTTGGGGTTTTCGCAATCCCAAAGTTTCGGATTGTTAACCGTAACCTTTTGGTTAAGTACTTTTTTATCTTTCAAAGGAACATTCAAATTAGAAGAAACTTCTGCAACCACGTTGCCGTCAGCGTCAAGAATTTCGTTCTTTACAATTACACGGCGGTTTTGATTTTCGTCATTACGGACAGTGGTTTCAATGGGAACTTCCCATTCGGTATCAGAAATCTTTTGAGGTGCAACATAAACGCCATAAGTGTCAACCGATACTAAATCGGATTTTATAAGCCAAACGTTACGGTAGATACCGCCGCCGTCATACCACCAACCCTCGTGTACGGAGGCGTCGATATAAATGGCAATTACGTTAGGCTCCTGGTCACCGAAAATAGCATAGTCGGTAATATCTACTTCAAACGGAACATATCCGCAGAAATTACGTTTCACAAGACAACTATTAACCCAAACAGTACAACAGTTGGTAACGCCCTCAAAACAAAGGGTAATTCTCTTGCCTTTATCTTCCTCAGGGAGTTTAAAGGTTTTTCTATACCAAGAATTCTTGGTAACCATATAACCCAAACCTTCATTACCGTCGGGAGTCGGTACTTGATTTACGACATAATCATGCGGCAGAACAACATCCTTCCATTGTTCGGTACAAACAACGGTGCCTCGAGGATTCCAAGTGTTAACATCATAATAATACTTGTTGGCAGGACCCCATTGAGCAACCTCGGCTTTGGCACGACGGTACTGCGGACCTTTCGGAGTCGGCGGCTCGCTAATCTTTATTTCACCCTCGTGGAAACGCCAACCGCTGTTGAATAAATCTTTTGTACGCATATTTAACACCTCTTGCAAGAGTTTTTTACAGTTTTTATTACCTAAAAGTTTTAAAAAAGGTAATGTATCTATACAATATACTTATATCATTTAATACATTGTTTTTCAAGCCATTTTTATGTTAAATATAATAATTTTACCATATTTCAAATATGTTTGACATTTTTAATTAAGTGTGATATATTTAATTGTGTATATAAAGTAGAGAGGTAAGAATAATGAAAAAAATATTAGCAGTTCTTGTTATTTTGATGCTTATACTTACGGTTTTCGCTGCTTGCGGCAGAAGAAAAGGAACCATGGTTGGCACTGACAGTTTCCCTAATTTACCCAGTGTGAGCAGTAAGGTGAACAGCACCGGTAACGGTGGTGGCTCAAGCACCGGAACGGGGACAACTTCAAAAGAAATTACTTCTTCGGAGATTGAAAACGCCTGGGGTGATACCAGCCTCGGAACCGGCACTGGTGATGGTGGCGGCACATCGTCTAATACACCATCTGGTACATCGTCCAACACACCATCCGGCACATCGTCTAATACATCTTCCTCCGTTACAAGTTCGGGTGGTAATTCGGGCAATACAAGTTCAAGCAGTAAACCCGGAAGCACTTCAAGCTCGGGTCCTGTTTATGACCCCAACACTAGCAGTAACCAAGGTTTCAAACCGTATTATCCGTTGATTTAAATAAACACAAAAACCGCGTAGAAAAATCCTACGCGGTTTTTTGTTGTTTATTTTTTTCTCCAAGTTGACGGTGTGAAGGTTAGTAAAATTGGGAAAATCTCAAGTCTGCCCAAAAGCATTGTAAAGGATAAAATCAATTGATGGACGGTTGAATAACCGCTAAAGCTTGACAGCGGACCAACCGCACCGAGACCCGGACCTACGTTGTTAATGCAGGTTACGGTGGCCGTAAAATTGGTAAAAAGGTCATATTGGCTGAAGGATAAAAGCAGAAGTACCACAAAGAAGATAATCATATATATAATGATGTATCCGCCAATGCTCGAAATAGTGTCGTTGTCGACGGCTTTTCCTTCAAGTCTTACCGTGTTGACCGAGCGTGGATGCACAAGTCTGCGTAAATCACGCTTGACGGTTTTAAACATCAGCATAATGCGGGAAACCTTTAATCCGCCGGCGGTAGAGCCTGCACAGCCTCCGATAAACATCAGTACAAGTATTATTGTTTTGGAAAATTCGGGCCATTGGTTAAAATCAACAGTAGAGAATCCCGAGGTTGAGATAATAGACGCAACCTGGAACGAGGAATGTCTGACTGTATCGGCAAGGTTGCCGTATATTGAAAAAATATTTACCGCAATGGCAATAACACTAATTGCAACGATAGATACGTAGCACCATAGTTCGGTTGATTTAAATGCCGATTTTGCCCTGCCGATTAAAATCAGGTAAAAGAGATTAAAATTAATGCCGAAAACAAGCATAAATGCAGTGATAACCCATTGACAGTAAGGGCTGTAGGAAGCTACCGAGTCGGGTTTTATACCGAAACCGCCGGTGCCTGCTGTACCGAACGAATGAACTAAACTTTCAAAAAGGTTCATTCCTCCGAAAAGCAACATTATAACCTCTAAAACGGTTAAGCCGAGGTAGATTAGATATAAAGTTTTGGCAGTGTTTCGAAGTCTCGGCATTAGTTTGCCCGAAATCGGGCCGGGGACTTCGGCATTCATAATATGGACATCGCGTCCCGATTCAGAAGGGAAAACCGCCATAATAAATACAAGTATTCCCATACCGCCGACCCAATGGGTAAAACTACGCCAAAAAAGGTTGCCGTGACTTAAAGCGGTAACGTCGGGAATAATCGAGGCTCCGGTTGTGGTAAAACCGCTGACCGTTTCAAAAAATGCCGAAATGTAATTCGGAATTTCACCGCTTACAAAGAACGGTAAAGCACCTATTGCCGACATAAAAATCCAAGAAAGAGCGACAATGGCAAAGCCTTCTCTTGCGAAAACGGTATGGTCGCATTTTTTAAAAGACACACGTGCCAGTGTACCCAACCCGAACGCAAAAGCGGCGGCTAAAAACAGCCAAATCCAACCGCTTTCACGGTATATTAAACTAACCAACGTTGGCAAAAGCATTAAAATGCCTTCGCTTTGCAATATTCGACCGACCGAATAAAAAACAATTCTTTTGTTCATTGGCGTCACCTTAAAATACCGTCAAGGTCTTCTAAACGCTGCTCGGCGGCGATAATAATCACATTGTCACCCGGTAAAATCGTATCATTACCGGCAGGAATAATCGTTTTTTGACCGCGAAGGATACCTGCAATCAAAATACCTTGCTTGGTCTGTAAATCCTTTAAAGGAATGTTTACAACCTTTGAGTCCGGTTTTACATTAAACTCAAG
>JAZRQE010000060.1:0-7331 GCA_045649545.1 Acutalibacteraceae bacterium | reverse complement strand
CCCAATCGGCGTGTTTGGCAGTAACCTCATCTTCATAAAGGTTTTTGCCCTCTACGATATTTTCAGCCAAAATCCGCATTTCCTCTTTTAGTCTTGAAGCCAAAACAGCAAGACCCATAACCTCGATAAGACCGATATTTTCCTTCTTTATATGGTGCAATTCTGCGTGCGGATGGTATACACCCAAAGGATGTTCTTCGGTTGTAATGTTATTACGCAGCACCAAATCGAGCTCCTACATATCGCCTTATTTTCGGGCAATCGGGGTGATTGTATTATGCGGTGTTGAGTCAGTTTCAGAGAACACGAAAGCCGACTCGTCAGTATAGCCACGCCACTTTATTAAAATTTTATCAGCAAGTTCAATAAGCCTTTCGGGGTCAGTACTGCTTAAACGGATAACCGACATAGGCCATTTTACGATACCTGCCTTAACATCGTCAAAGCCTTGAAATTCGACGTCGCACAGTAACGGTGCTTTTGCCATTGCAAAGGTATAATGTCCACCTTGAAAATGGTCATGAGTTAAAATTGAGCCGCCAACTATCGGCAAATCGGCATTTGAACCGACAAAATAGTGCGGAAAAATCTTAACAAAATCAAGCAACTTTTTGAAAGTAGCACGGTTGATTGCCATAGGTGTATGCTCTGAATTAAAGACGATACAATGTTCATTGTAATAAACATAAGGTGAATACTGTAGCATCCACTGTGTATCATTTATAACCATAGGGATAATTCGGTGATTTTGCCGTGCCGGATGGTTCATTCGACCCGAATACCCCTCATTTTCCTTACACAATAAGCATTTAGGGTAACCGCTTTGTTTTGCTAATTTTGCAGCAGCAATAGCTTTTGGGTCTTTTTCAGGTTTCGAAAGATTAATGGTGATATCAAGGTCGCCGTATTCAGTAGCTGTCACCCATTTGACATCCTTTTTTATACGGTAACGGCGGATATAGTCACTATCACAACTTAATTTATAGTAATAATCGGTAGCCGCTTCGGGACTTTGCTCATACTTTTGCCAAAATGTGCTTATAACCTCTGACGGGCGAGGCACCAAAACACCCATTATTTTAGTATCAAATAAATCTTTAGCAGTAACATTATCCTCTAAAAATCCATTTTTAATGCCGTATTCAATAAAATCTTGGAGTATAGCTTCCAAATCGGTTGATGTGACAGTTTCAGGCTCTATATACTCTTCTAAGCATAAAATCTCCAACAAACGATTGGTTGTATAAATCTTATCTTCGGTTGTAATAAGATTAGTCGTCACACCATACTCAATTAAATTTTTAATTGCTTGATTAATCATAATTATCTCCAATATCAAAAATCATTTATTATATTTATTTTTTAAAACAAACAAAATATCACCCAAAAGTCCTCTAAAATGTATTGTTGCAACGTTTCTTAAATAAGGGTATAAACAGAAATTTTTAACACAAGGCAAAAATTTTCTTTTATACAGTATTTTTTCACGGTTTTTACAAAATTTATCTAACTTTTTTAAGAACTTTACTTGCTTAGTATCCTCATGATTGCAATAAGTAATATTAATATCACGTTGAGCTGTCTGCATTTTTAAAACATCAAACCGAACGTCCGTATCTCCCCTAAAATTTAAAGGGCCAAACGAATCATCAGTTGAAAGTCCTATTGCATTATTTCCGTGCTGACGGTAGCCGATAAACGGCTTGTTATAAAACCTTAAACCACCGTGTGATGCCGCAATGATATTTAACTCCCAATCGTGCGGTAGCAAGCATTTTGAGGTTTTAAGATATTCTTTCACAACTGCACTTTTAAAAGCACAGGTGCATCCCGGCGAAATGTTGTATTGCAGTATAGTTTTAAGGTCTATAGCCGCAATTTTCCCATCAGGAACACCAAATTTAATAAGACTGTGGTTAGCAGTGTTTCTTTTACCGTTGCCGAATGGAACTAACATATCCCCGTTAGCATCAATCATATCAAAAGAAGTGTTAACACCCAACACTTGTGGGTCATTTTCAAAAATCGCGGTGATTTCTGCAATTTTTTCACTATACCAAACGTCATCCTGGTCACAGAGAAAAATCACATCGCCGGTACATTTTTCAAGACAGTTGTAAAAATTCCTTTTATAACCCGAATTACTGGTAGAAACTTCAAAATTCCAAGTTAAATTATGTTCGGCAATATATCTTTTTAAAAATTCAGCAGTGCCGTCGGTTGAACAGTCATCAATAATGACTACTTCATCGGGTTGCCTTGTACTGTTTAGTAGGGAATCTAACTGTAATTTCAAAAACTTTTCACCGTTATAGGTCGCCAAAGCTACCGAAACCGTCACCCACGTCACCGCCTTTAAATAATTATTCTTAAATTAAAAAGACAATATTTTCATTGCAATTACAAAGTATACAATAAGCGATAAAACGTCAACAATAGTGGTAATAAACGGACTTGCCATTACAGCAGGGTCTAAATTTACCGCCTTCGCCAAAATAGGCAAAGCACATCCGACTATCTTAGCTATGAAAACAGTTACCATTAAAGTTAAGGAAATAACCAACATCTGTAAGTAAGAAACATCCATACCTAAAAGAAGATTGTCAATTAAATAAATCTTGGCAAAACCGGTAACCGCCAATGTAACACCGCAAAGCAACGCGACGCGGAATTCTTTCCACAAAACCTTTAAAATATCACGAAGCTCAATTTCGCCGACAGCAATACCGCGAATAACGGTAGCCGAAGACTGTCCGCCTGCGTTACCACCGGTACCCATGAGCATAGGAATGAATGATATTAACACCGGAACAGCACTTAATGCCTTTTCAAACGAATTTAAAATAACGCCGGTAAATGTAGCCGAAAGCATAAGCAACATTAACCACGGAATACGTGTTTTCCAAATATTGAAAACACCGGTTTTAAGATACGGTTTATCTGTCGAGGTAATAGCCGCCATACGCTCAATATCCTCAGTGGCTTCTTCTTCCATAACGTCCATAGCGTCGTCAACAGTGACAATACCGACAATTCTTTGGTCTTTGTCAACAACGGGCAAAGCCAAAATATCATACTTCGAGAACATTTGAGCAACAATTTCCTTGTCCTCATAAGCATCAATACTTAAAACATTTGTTTCCATTATTTCGGAAACCAACTCATCAGAATCGGCAAGCAACAAATCCTTTACCGAAACGATACCTACCAATTTTCTTCGGCTAGTAACATAACAGGTATAAACTGTTTCCTTGTTTACACCCTCACGGCGTATTTTTTGAAAGCACTGTTCAACCGTTAAATCCTCAGCTAATGACACATACTCAACCGTCATAATACTTCCGGCACTGTCTTCAGGATACTTTAACAGTTCGTTTATCTGACGGCGAAGACCCGCAGGTGCAGTTCTTAAAATACGTGCGACAACATTGGCAGGCATTTCCTCGATAATATCGACGGTATCATCCAGCCAAAGGTCATTTATAATTTCTTTAAGCTCAACGTCGCTAAAGCTTTTAATCAATAACTCTTGTGCCTCGGTTTCCATATAGGAAAAGGTGTCTCCGGCCAAATCTTTGGGTAGAATTCTAAAAACCAACGGTATTTCTGACGGTGTCAGTTCACCGATAATTTCACCCAAGTCAGGCGGATTCATCTCATTTAAAACTTCACGCAGTGTTTTAAACGCACGTGTACTTACAAGTTGGCTGATATAAGCCAACAACTCTTCTTTTTCCATTTTTTCGTTCTCCTTTCTTTTTTAGGGAAAGGTACAAAACGACCAAGTTTCAGTAAAGAGAAAAACGGACAACTGCCGTTTTTCTCACCCTACCTCGGGGTTTTGTGCCGTCTTTAGAATAACTACTGCCAGCGTCCATTTTTATCCTCACCTCTTTGAAAATAAAATTTTAAAAAATCTAATTGATTATACCGCTTGATTGGAAAATTGTCAATATCATTCTGAAACCAAACCTAATGCAATTTTTCCCTGCTCTGACAATATCCAATCGAACAAAACTCTGACATTGTTTCCCGAGCCTTCAGATGAACGTATTGTGACGCCTAAAGGAAACGTCAAAGGATACTGTCCGCTTTTAACGGTTTCCTCATTTGGCACGATACCGTTTACTGAAACCGGCTTAACTGTACCCTTGTTAAAATCACCTGCAAGGTTAAAAAGAGTATACCCTATTGCACCCTGACGGTTATCATAACTGATTTCCGCTTTAAATTCACCGTTTTCGGTTGTGACGGTCTTATATACAGGGGGAACCGTAATATCGGCAGAGATATATTTTTCAAATGCATTTTGAACTGCTGTACCGTCTTTTGAACCAAAAAGAGTAACGGATGTATCACTACCGCCCAAAACACTCCAATTTGTTACCTCACCCTTATAAACAGAGGTTATCTGTTCGGTCGTCATTCCTTCAAGACCGGTTCCATTATACATAAAAACAAGTGCATCACTTACTAATTCGTTGGTTGTAAGCTCTAACGCTGTTGTATTAAGTTTTTCAGTAACTTCCTTGCCGTAGCCGTGAGCAAACACAATATCACACTCACCGGCAATTAGCTTCTTGTAGCACTCATTAGTGGTATCACAAACAGTAATAAATTTTGACGCTTCTTCAGGGGTAATACCTAAAACACTGACCGCTAAATTTTTGCCGATTTGCTCACTGTAAGAAGTAACACAAACCTTAGGATAATTTTCAGCTATAAACCTTACACTGCCGTCAGCCAAACGGTCAGGAGTTTCATCACAAGCGACACAAAGCAACATCAAAAACGATATACAAAAAGCAATTATTCTTTTCATTGTAATATCCTCCTTTTTAATGTTGACCGACCGATGTGACACTTAAAACAGTATCAAGATTTTTATCGTAAACGGTCGTTTTGCCTCCTACCGATACCGACAAAAGTTCTGTATCGCCAAACGACGAAACCTTAATATAATCGCTGTTTTCATATAAAAAAGCATTAGTTAATGTGTCATAAAGACAGTATTTTTTGTCGTCTTTTTTATTAGTTGTTAAAACCAAATAACGGTTATCTAAATGCTCATATGTATACTGATAGTTTATCCATTCGGTTCTTTGCTTGGCACTAACCGACACAAAGCAGACCTTTTTGCCGTCAGAATTAACCACAACCGCAGTGTTGCCGAAACGTCCTACCAAACTACCGAAATCGCCCAAGGCTTCTATTGTTTCACCAGTTTCATCGAAAATTGTACCGGTACCGCCATAGGTACACACATAAAGGCCACCCACCGATTTATCACTGTCGGGGAACATACCGGTTTCTTTACAGTGGAACGGTTTACCTGTATCAGCGTAGAAATACTCAACACGGCCTGTATCGATATTCGTCTTTTTATAAATGAAGTTTTCCGAATCGATTATATCAACAAATCCGCGGTCACAAAGTATCGTTTTAACTATATTTTTGTTCAAGTCATAAACATCGTACTGTCCCGTTGTTTTACAAGCATAAAGTTCTCTTGAACGGTTAAAATCAATATCAAAGAACTTTGGTTCTAAAAACCACTCACCTTTGGTATTCATTACGCCGTAAAGACCTTCCTCATTTGCCACTACTGCCTTGTCCTTATAAAACTCTCCGCAGAAAAGGAAATTTTCAAATATTTTTTTGCCACGGTTATCAATATAATATGCTTGCTTTTCTTCAGTATAGGTCTGTTTTTGACCCTTTTCGACCTTATCAGGCGTCTTTAGAACTACATTAACCGGTGCTAAACCGCCACTGAATTTACCGATTGTATACGTATATCGGTTATCCTCAGCCATCTTAGTCTGAAATGTAAATTTACGCTTACCGTCAAAAGTGTAAAACTCTAAATATTTATATACTTTCCTGCCAGATTTACGTGTACGCTCTAACACAACGCGTTCAGCACCAACTGATTTAACCGCACGGTTTTTGGGAAGCTTAAATACCCAGCTTCCGTTTGAAGCAGAAACCCAGCGTTCACCAGCAGTCGAAATAGAGCCGTCAGTTCCCTTTATCATCTCATAAACGTAACCGCCCTCATCGGTTTGGTGTTTAATAATATTATCGAAAACCGCATCAACTACAACAGCACCGCTTAAATTGCACAAACCGTATAAAGGATTTTTTAGGATAGTATTGCTACCCTCTACTGTGGATTTATACGTTTCAAACCCGCCCACAAATGGTATAAGTTCACCGTACGAATCCGATGCTACTAACGCATCACAAAATTCATTACTTACACGGTTATGGACTACAGTATCTGTCACGACTTGGGCAGGCACATTTTCACGAAGTGCGAAAAACGGTGCTTTGGATGAATCTTTTTTATTATCCTTACAGCCGACCGATAAACACAAGATTAAGATGGCCAAACTCAAACAAATGTACTTTAAAGGCTTCATTTTGAACTCCTTAAAATTTAAATATATATGTATATATATTTATTTTACCACTTTAAACTCTGTTTGGCAACGCAAAAGATTAAATACTACAAAAATTTAACCGATTAACAGTGGTTTCGAGGAAATATTGATTGACTATTTTAAGAAATTCACGTATAATGTACTCGATACTTAAAATTATGAAAGGAGTAACGAATATGGAAAGATTTCTTATTATGCACGATATTGATATGGCTGACTTTATCAAAACTTTAGATAGTTGTAAGGGTGACGTGTTTTTAGAGACTTCCGAGGGCGATATTCTTAATCTTAAATCAAAGCTTTGCCAGATGATAGGTGTAGCCAACATTATGAAGGGTGCAATTATTAAAGAAGCTGCTCTTCGCTGCTCTAACCCTGAGGATGAAAGCTTACTTTTCAGATTTAACCTTTACAAAGAGGTTCCCGTTAAGACCGAAGACGAAGAAGACGAATAAATTTCAATACATTTAGTGCAAAAACAAAACCGCAGTAGATAACATTATCTACTGCGGTTTTCTTTTTTATTATTTGTTTAAGCCAAGCAAAGATTCAACCTCATCGGTATCACCCGAAACGGCATCAATCATACTGTCAATTTGTGAGGAATACAATGCTGACAGTATTCCATCACTTAAAGCTACCTCTTTTTGTTCGCCGGTAGTCATATTTTTCAAAACACATCGGTCGGTTGCCAACTCATCATCACCGATAACTGTACTGAATTTAGCACCGATTTTGTCGGCGTACTTCATCTGTGCCTTAACCGAACGACCTGCGACATCGCAAACGGCAATAAATCCTTCACTTCTTAAATCCATGCACAATTTAGTTGCTTTAAGTTTTGCACCCTCACCCATTGTCGCAATATAAACATCAGGGGTTTTA
>JAZRQE010000059.1:0-14035 GCA_045649545.1 Acutalibacteraceae bacterium | reverse complement strand
AAAAATCTCCTGGAAAACAATTTGCGGAATACTGCTTATTATTACAGGAACACTGCTGTATGAATTTTTAGGTTAACCAAAAAATTTAAGCGTAGCCAATGGCTACGCTTTTTTTTATTTTAAAATTCTCAATCCTTTGGGATAATGATTTTTTAATGTGCCGTTAGATGCTTTACCAAAACCTAACGGTATACCGAGAACTTTTACCACAGTATATCCTTTCAATTTTGTATCACAATAAATTTCTTCACCGTGCAAAAACTTTTCAACTCTATTATCATTTAATGTTAAATCAAGCACATTTTTGGCAGTAAACTTCACATTATTAAAAAGTGCGTGTTCGGGTACAAAACGGTTGTTACGCACAGTTCCCGCAAAAATTCCCGAACGTGCAATTTGCACGCCTGAAAGCCCAAAATCAAACGGCACAATATACACCTTATCGCCTATAATTTGAACATTTTTAGGAATTTCACCGATAAAGTTTTCTTTAAAAAATTCATTAAAAACTTTTAAAATATCTGCACTCTTTTTATCATTTTTAACTTCAAATTGAACTTCTGTTTTACGTGTTTCACCGTCACGTTGCATAACCGCAACAAAATGTCCCTCACCACCGTTAAAATTAAAAATTCTTCTGGCATATTGAATATTGGTGACATCAGGTGCAAACTCCTGCAAAGCATCCTCACCAAAATTTATTTTTGATTTAACCAAGTGAAAATCGGGATGATTTTTAAGAAAATCTGCTACAACTTCTTCATTTTCTTCAAATGCATACGTGCAGGTACTGTAAACGATTTTACCGCCTTCTTTTACACATTCAGCGGCACTTTGCAAGATTTTTTTCTGCCGCTCGGCACAGGCTAAAACGTTTTCAACGCTCCAGTTTTCCAAAGCCGCTGCTTCTTTTCTGAACATTCCCTCACCTGAACACGGTGCATCTACAATAACTTTGTCAAAAACCCCAGTCAACTGCGAGCAAAGTACGTCAGGCCGTGCCGAAGTTACAACCGCGTTGCTGATTCCCATACGTTCAATATTTGAAACTAACGCTCCCACGCGAGAGCCCACAAATTCATTAGACAAAAGCACACCGGTACCGTTAAGTTTTGCAGCTACTTGGGTAGATTTTCCACCGGGAGCCGCACACAAATCAAGTACAAAATCGCCATCACCAATTCCAATTGCCTCAACAACCGATGAAGCCGACGGCTCTTGCATATAAAATGCACCTGCATGATGCAACGGGTGATTGCCCGGTCTTTGCACAGTTTCAGGCAAGTAATATGAATTTTTACAAAATGCAGTTGGTTCATTTAATGAAAAAATTTCCTTTAAAATCATACCGTCACACTTTAAAGTATTTACCCTTAAAGCACGGTATGAATTGTTTTTGAATTCATTTTCAAAAAGGCAATATTTGTCTTTTAAAATTAGTTTCATTCGTTCGGTAAAAATTTCAGGTAAAGACATATTTTCCTCCTTGAATAAAATTCACCCTACTGTCGATAATAATTATGAAAGCGGGGTGACAAACAATGAATAACCAGAACAACAATTACAACAACAACAACAATAATAACAACAACAATAACAACCAGAACAACAATAACAGCAACAACAGCCAGAACAATAACAACAATAATAACAATAATAACAATCAGAACAACAACCAGAATAAGAACAATAACAATAACAACAGATAATTTTTCTTATTCTACCTCAAAAAGCCAAAACATAACGCTTTGGCTTTTTGAATTACATATTATCATTTAACATTCCGTCAACAATTGCGGAAAACAGTTGGTTTATACGGTCAGTCTGACCTGACAAATGAAGATACCCGAACAAAGCCTCAACACCGGTTGCAGTGTGATAAGAAGCAACCGTCGTGCTTTTGGGTACACCGCCAACGTGATTATTGCGTCCTCTTTTAAAAACCGACATTTCCTTTTCGGTTAACATATCTTTTATAATTTCAAACGCCTTGGTTTGAGCATTGGCGTTAACAAAATCAACCGATTTTTTATGTAACTGTCCAATAGGACGTTCAATTTGAGCAAGATAAGTTCTTACCAAAAGTCCAAAAACCGCATCACCTACAAAAGCCAAGGTTGACGGGCTTTTTAGCATTGCGTTATCCATTAAAATCCCCTACTTTAAGCAAATACGAATAATCATTATTTTAAAGGCGTAACGGGTTCAACTCCTGTCAGGTTACGGTACATAATTAAACTCAATATCGTAAACACAAACAAGGTCGTCCTCTTTGACACCAGCATTTTCAAGTGCGTTAATAATACCGCTTGCATGAAGTGTACGCTGAAAATACTGCAAAGACTCATAATCTTCAGGGTCAACAGTTTCCAAAATTTTCAAAAGCCACGGTGCCTCGTCAATAATAAACACGCCGTCCTCAACAGTAAGCCTGAAATCACGCTTTTTAGCTACAGTGAAATCTTCTTCGGGTATAGGTTCAGGCTCATATTTTACAATTGGCGGAAGTTTGTCCAACTCGCGAGCGACACAGTTTATAACATCCCTTGTACCCTCGGAAATAGCCGCCATACATTCAAAATACTCGTAACCCTGACCCTTAAAATACTCGCGTACGGTTTTGAGTGTATCATCATCTGTCAAGTCACACTTATTAGCAACAACAATTTGCTTACGTTCTGCTAATTCGGGACTAAATGATTTTAATTCATTGTTAATTTTATTGAAATCGTCAATCGGGTCACGACCCTCGCTACCCGCAACATCAATGACGTGAACAAGTAAACGGCAACGCTCAACATGACGCAAAAATTCGTGTCCCAAGCCTAAACCGTCACTAGCACCCTCGATAATACCGGGAATACCAGCCATAACAAAGGATTTTCCCTCATCAACACGGACAACACCCAATGTGGGCACTAATGTTGTGAAATGATAGTTGGCAATTTTAGGTTTAGCCTCACTTACAACCGAAATAAAGGTCGATTTTCCGACATTCGGGAAACCGATAAGACCAACGTCAGCCAACAATTTAAGTTCAAGAGTAACGTCAAGCTCCTCACCGGGAATACCGGGTTTTGCAAATTTCGGAATTTGACGAGTTGAGGTGGCAAAATGGCTATTACCCCAACCGCCGTTACCGCCTTTTGCAACAATAACCGGCTCATCATCTGAAATATCCGCAATAATTCTGCCCGATTCCTTATCCTTTACCAAAGTACCTTTTGGCACGCAAAGAATTAAATCAGGTGCAGATTTACCGTTACAGCGTGATGCACCGCCGGGTTGACCGTTTTCAGCCAAATACTTACGCTTATATCTGAAATCGGCAAGTGTGGAAAGGTTGGTATCTGCCTTAAAAACAACATTCCCGCCTCGACCGCCGTCACCACCGTCAGGGCCGCCTGCGGCAACGTACTTTTCACGGTGAAAAGAAACCTTACCGTTACCGCCGTCACCGGCTTTTATATGAATATTTGCAATATCTACAAACATAAATTTCTCCATTAAATAAGATTACAAATAAAAAACCCGAGGAAGTTCCCCGGGTTTTAAATGTAAATAATTACTGCTCTACTGCGTAGATGCTGACCTGCTTGCGGTCACGACCTAAACGCTCAAACTTAACCTTTCCGTCAATAAGAGCGAAAAGTGTGTCATCAGAGCCCTTGCCTACATTTGCACCGGCATGGATATGAGTGCCTCTCTGGCGAACAATGATGTTGCCTGCAAGAACAAACTGACCGTCTGCTCTTTTTACACCGAGGCGTGTAGACTCACTGTCACGGCCGTTCTTAGTAGAACCGACACCTTTTTTGTGAGCAAAAAGCTGAATGTTTAACTTTAACATAAGTTACACCTCCGAATAAACTTTTACGTGGTTTCGATATTGGTTTGCAAGTTCACTTGCGTGCAGATAAAATCCTTCTAAAGTTACCTGCGACTGTGAGATTTTAGATTTTAATTTAATTTCCATATACCCGTCACGAACGTCCGCAAGAATTTCTGCTTTAACGATTTCAGACAAGGTATTGGCAACAAGATAAGCTGCCGATGACACTGCCGAGCAAACTATCTTGCCTTCAGTATCCTCTGCAGAAACGGTACTGTGACCTGAAATTTCGAAGCCAGTAATAGAACCGTTATCTTTAAAAAACCTAATCTCGGTCATTTTTTACACCTTATCCGATTGTGTTAATCTGAACCTTGGTGTACGGCTGTCTGTGACCCATCTTGCGAGCGGAACCCTTTTTGGGCTTGTAGGTGAAGACAGTAATCTTCTTAGCCTTTCCGTTCTTAAGAACGACACCTTCAACCTTAGCGTCAACGTAAGGAGCACCTACCTTGAGTTCTCCATTGTCGTCACAAACTGCAATAACCTTATCGAATACTACAGTTTCCTCTTCGGCTGCAGTAAGCTTCTCGACAAAAATAACGTCGCCGCTTGTTACACGGTACTGCTTGCCGCCGGTTTCGATGATTGCGTACATAATATTGGCACCTGCCTTAATTCAAGTCTCGCTACTGTTAGGTGGGAAAATTCCACTTCAACCCACAATATGCGGCTCATATACTTTACCACAAACCATCCTAAAAGTCAAGCATTATTTTTCCACTATTTATCACGCTATTTTGTCAGTGTTCCACCGTCGGTTTTAACCACTAAAAGTATTCGTTCTTCCTCTAAATTTTCCACATTTACATATACCAAAATTTCCTCATTATCCAAGCCAATACAATTAAACTCATAACAGTGTTTTTCCATATTTCCCGATGTTGGAATAATGCACCTTTTGGCTTGGTTGATTTTAAGTGCCGGCGACAGCTTCTGTCTTGCCTCATCTATTGAATACTTTGGAGTTGTAATCGTACGCTTGGTATGATTGGCAATGTATCCTCCTGCCTCAACAAGCACAATTTCACCCGTATCAAGTGCAACACCGACTTTAATTAAATCAGGATAACAAACCGTTGCACCCTCTTTATGAGCAAAATTTACAGTACATATACCCTCATCAGCGAAGTAATAAGTTTTCACAAAATTAGTGTTTTTAACATTTTCGAGGTATTGCTCTGCTTTTTGTACAGCCTCATCATAAGTGAGAGTCTGCTCTTTTATCTCGCGGTGCTTTCGCATATAAATAACAAATCCACCCTGTTTGGTGACTGAAAACGTCAATTCACCGTCAGTAAAATTATAACAATGCACTTTGCCTTTTGTGTCTGCCTCAGCCTTAAAGGAGGAAACGTCAATACCTAATATTTCACCCCCGCGTATTAAAGCTTCTTCACTCGAAACGGTTTGTGCCTCTTTGAGCATTTTCATTTCGCCTTCTAACATATGGTCGGAAAACGGACCGTCATACTGTAAGGTTGGGTAATCAGTCAGCAATTCCTCTAATTCGGTCAAATTACTACCAAACCCATCTTCAACCGCAGTACCGATTCCTGCAGCCAATTCTTTATCCCATACGCCCTCGCGGTCATATTCCATTCTCACCTGACTGATTGTCCCTGAAACCTGCTGTGCGGTTTTAGACAGTGCGTGCAAATTTTCACGCTCGTCATCCTCTAAATCCTCACCGTTTATTACCTTTTTCGAAAGGTAAAGTGTATAATCCCCTGTTTGAGCCAAAAACTTATTAACCTTTTCCAATTCCTCACCCGAATAAGGCAACTGTGACAATGAATTTTTAGCAACTGTAGTCTCGGTGCAGAGTTCAACTGCCAACTCACTCAATTGAGTAGCTGTGGTAGCATAAAGGCTTTTTTGCAATGCAACACTGATATTATAAAGACTGCCGTCAAGCTCGTCGAGATGCATACTGTAAATATGCCCCATTTGCATATTATGACGCTCTGTATTCTTATGATTTACAACCATAAATCCAAAAACAGCCACAACTGTCGCCGAAACGTAACTTACAAGCCTTATAAATGTTCTTTTAGTTATTTTCATCATTTTCTTCTTCCTTTTTTTAGATTATTTTTCCACAAAAATTATTAAATATTTATTCACACAAAACCCATATTTTCCAATAAAAATATATTGTATTTAGATACAATATATAGTATAATGTTAGTGTATGAATGGGAAGTGTTGACTTAAAATGATATATCTTGATAACAGTGCTACAACAAAGCCTTGTGAAAAAGCCATTAATGCTTTAAATTATGCATTAAACGAAGTTTGGGGTAATCCGTCCTCGCTATACGGTTTAGGGTTGGATGCTGAAAATCTTATTAATGACACAAGAGTAAAAATAGCCGATATGATTAATGCCCGCGATGATGAGATTTATTTCACCGGAAGCGGTACAGAGGCTAACAACTTAAGTATTATCGGTGCTGTAAATTTAATGAAACGCCGCGGCAATAAAATTGTCACAACCTCGGTTGAACATCCTTCAGTTTTAAATACCTGCAAGTATTTATCGGAGCAAGGTTTTGAAGTTACATACATAAAACCCGAGCCGGACGGCAATTTAAGTACCGAAAAGGTATTGTCAGCAGTTGATGAAAAGACAATTTTAGTATCGATTATGTTAGTTAACAATGAAACCGGTTGTATCTTCCCCGTAAGCGATATTTCTGAAGGTTTAAAGGCTAAAAAATCAATTGCTTTAATGCATACCGACTGTGTGCAGGCTTTCGGAAAAATGCCGATTGATGTAAGCGAACTCGGTGTTGATTTACTGACGGCAAGCGGACATAAAATTCAGGGGCCAAAAGGCCTAGGTATTTTATATAAGAAGAAAAATCTTAATATAAAACCCATTATTCACGGCGGAGGTCAGGAAAAAGGCTTGCGTTCGGGAACTGAATCAGTGCCATTGATTGCCGCTTTAGGCGGTGCAGTTGATGAGTTGACCGTTAACGCAACCCTTAATAAAATAAAAGAACTTCATTCCTATGCTTACAGCAAATTATCGGCAATTGACGGAATTTTAATCAATTCGCCCAAAGAAAATACACTTCCCTATGTAATAAACATATCGGTTAAGGGGCTACGCTCTGAAACCTTGTTACATTTTTTGGAGAAAAAAGAAATTTACGTTTCAAGCGGAAGTGCCTGTTCCAAAGGCAAAGGAAGTCACGTTTTAAACGAAATGGGACTTGACGCCGACCGTACCGATTCGGCTTTGAGAATCAGTTTTTCAAGATTTAATACCACCAACGAGATTGACACACTGTGCGACGCATTGTTGGAAGCACAAAATACACTT
This sequence comes from Acutalibacteraceae bacterium, assembly GCA_045649545.1. Lineage (GTDB taxonomy): Bacteria > Bacillota > Clostridia > Oscillospirales > Acutalibacteraceae > UMGS172. The sequence goes on along the minus strand of JAZRQE010000059.1, from coordinate 6,809 downwards.
CGCAAAAAAGGACACTGAAATGAAAGAAATTATACTTATTAAAAACGGTGAATTGGCATTAAAAGGCTTAAACCGTTCAACATTTGAAGATGTTTTGGTTAAAAACCTAAAATACCGCATTAAAAAGTGCGGACCTTGTGAAATAAAAAAATCACAATCAACCATTATGGTTGAGCCATTGAGTGATGATTTTGACTTTAAATCCGCTTTAAAGGCTACCGAAAAGGTATTTGGTATTGCAGCCTTTTCCCGTGCCGCAGCAGTTCCTAAAAATATGAACGATATTATTATCTTGGGTGTTCCCTATTTAGCCGATGCACTGAAAAACGTCAGAACATTTAAAGTTGAGTCCAAGCGTTCAGACAAAAAATTCCCGTTAGGCTCACTAGAAATCAGTGCAACTTTCGGCGGTGCTTTACTTGAGAAGTATCATCACCTATCGGTTGATGTTCATAATCCTGAAGCTGTAGTTGTAGTTGAAATCCGCGATAAATATGCATATATCCGTTGCGGACAGATTAAAGGTGCGGGCGGTATGCCGGTCAGCACCGGAGGAAGAGCCGAAATTCTCATTTCAGGCGGAATTGACAGTCCCGTTGCTGCTTGGATGATGGCAAAACGAGGTATTCAGTTGGCGGCGGTTCACTTTGCAAGTCCTCCCTATACTAGTGCCCGAGCCGAGCAAAAGGTACACCGTTTGCTTTCAAAAGTAGCACAATTTAGCGGTCCTATCGGACTTCACACTGTTCCGTTTACCGAAATTCAGGAACAGATTGCTGAAAACTGCAAGGAAGAATATTTCACACTTATTATGCGTCGCTTTATGATGCGAATTGCTGAGAAAATGGCAATTAAGGAGCATTGCGGTGCTCTGATTACGGGTGAAAGCGTAGGTCAAGTGGCCAGCCAGACCCTCCCCGCTTTGAATGTTACAAACTCGGTTGTAACTATGCCGGTTTTACGACCGTTAATCGGTATGGATAAGGACGAGATTATCGATATTTCCCGCAAGATTGACACATTCGAAATTTCGATTGAACCTTTTGAGGATTGCTGTACCGTATTCACACCCAAGCACCCCAAAACACGTCCGGAATTAGAAAAGTGCATTGAAGCCGAAAGTGTTTTGGATATTGACAGCCTTGTTGAACGAGCTGTAGCCGGTGTAACCTTTATGATGATTGATTAAGGCGAAAAATATATGACAGTTGAACTAATTTCAATAGGCACCGAGTTATTACTCGGTAACATACTTAACACAAATGCACAGTATCTCTCGTGTGAAATGGCATCGTTAGGCTTTGATGTCTATTATCAGTCCACCGTAGGTGACAATTTTGAGCGTGCGGTTGACACAATTAAAACCGCTATAAACCGCAGTGATATTGTGATAATAACAGGCGGTTTGGGTCCAACCCCTGACGACCTTTCTAAAGAAGCCGCCGCTTATGCCTTGAATTTGGAACTTTTCCTTGACGAAGAAAGTTTGAATTCAATTAAAGAGTTTTACAAGAAAACTGGACGTGTTATGCCCGAGGCTAACGTTAAGCAAGCACTGTTTCCGAAAGAACGTTGCACTATTTTCCCTAACCTTAACGGCACTGCCCCCGGTTGTGCTATGGAATCGGAAAACGGTTCCCACGTAATTTTGATGCCGGGCGTACCTTACGAAATAAAGCAAATGTATGAACATTTTGCTAAACCATATTTAGAGAAAATGAGCAACAAAACGCTTGTTTCAAGAAACGTTTTGGTAGCAGGCATCGGTGAGTCTATGTTAGCCTCAGTTATCCCGGGGTTTTTAGAGCAAGCCGACCCTACCGTTTCCCCATACTGTAAGCCAGCATTAGTTAATTTAAGGGTTACTGCTGCGGCAGAAAACGAACAAACCGCCACCGAAAAATGCGATAATACTGTATCTGAACTTTTCGGGATTTTAGGCAAAAACATCGTCGGTGTCGATGTTAACACTATCGAAAACGCGGTTGTTATGAAACTAAAAGAAAAAGGCTTGAAATTAACCACAGCTGAATCCTGCACTGCAGGTAAAATCTCTGCCGCAATCACGTCTATTTCAGGTGCGAGTGAAGTTTTCGATTTCGGTGCTTCAACCTATTCTAATGAAATGAAACAAAAGTTATTAGGCGTTCAGCCTGAGACATTAAAGCAGTTCGGTGCCGTCAGTGCCGAAACCGCAATTGAAATGTCACAAGGGATATTAAAATACGCTCAAGCTGATTTAGGTCTATCTGTGACCGGCGTTGCAGGACCGGGACAAAGTGAAAACAAACCCGCAGGGTTAGTTTATATTGCACTTTCAGATAAAACTCATACATGGGTTGAAAAACTCATGGTCGGTAAAGCTGAAAACGACCGCGAAAAAGTAAGAAACTGTGCGGTAACTACCGCCTTGGATTTAGTAAGACGGTATTTGGAGTTTTTACCCGATATAATGCCCGGTTACTCTGAAAGACAAAATCCCTTACCTATTATCCCGGAACAATTTGCACTTAATATGTTGAAAAAACATTAATATACACCAATACCCACCACAAAAGTCAGACAAGGAGAATTTTATGTTTAACAAAAAGAAAAAAATCAGATATGTTCCCGATGAAGAGATATTGCAATACAATAAAGCAAAAAAAGAAGCTGACGAAGCTGACGTTAAGAATGCAGAGGAAGTTGCAGACGATTTACTTTCGGTTGCAGAAACAGTTGAAACTACTGAAACAGTTGAGGAAACTGTAGAAACCGTTGAGAGCACTGCAACTAAATGCAAATTTAGCAAAATCAAGATGTTTTTTGTTAATATGATTCCTACCAAAACCGATAGCAAAAAAACATTAATAATTAAAATTGTTTCTATTATTTGTGCTATTGCCTTAATCGCTTCATCGGTATACCTTGTTACCTATTTTATTGATTTGGGTCAGCAGGATGCAAAGATAATGAACGTTCGTAACAATTATGAGTTAAACAAGGATGATTACACCAAAAATGACGATAATCAGTTTTCCAAGTTTGACCTTCTAAAGTCGCAAAACCCCGATGTTGTAGGTTGGATTAACATTGCCGGCACAGAGGTCGATAACCCCGTTTATCAAACCGATAACAATGATTATTATGTTAAACACGATATGGACAAAAAATCCAACAGTTACGGTGCTTTGTTCCTTGACTACCGTTGTAACATCAATCCTATGTCACTGTCACGCAATCAGATTATTTACGGACACAATATGCGTTACGGTGCAATGTTTGGAACACTTGATGAGTACCGTGATATTAACTACTACCGCAAAAATCCTATTATCTCGTTTGACTCACTCTATGAAAAACGTAGTTATAAAATCTTTGCAATTATGATTGTAAACGACAGCGAAGATACAACATTCGGATATTCTTACAGTGCTTACCGTACTGCATTTACAAATGATACTGATTTTATGCAGTGGATTAAGTACAGTCAAGACCGTAGCCTTTTTGACATACCGGTTGATATTAACGCTGATGATGAAATCATAACTCTCTCAACCTGTTGTTACGATTTTACCAACGCACGTTTTGTTATTTTAGGACGTCTGGTTCGCGAGGGTGAATCAGCAGAAGTTGATGTAAACAACTCATCCGTTAACTCCGATGTTCTTTACCCCAAGGAGTATTACGTCAAGAAAAAACGCCCAATTCCGCAGTTGGCATCGTCTGAAAGTTCAACTTCAAGCAAAACAGCAACTACATCTAAATAGTTTTATTCAATTTAAAAAGGAGGTTAAAGCATGGCAAAGGATGTTAAAATTGAAATTTTATATTATAAATCTTCCGCCGATGTGTCGCTCGAGTTCGGGCTTCACGGAGATTATCCCATGCGTCTGCTTTCCTCCTCATGCAGTGATAAAAAAAGTTTTTTAACTCAACTCAAGCGTGCTGTATCCCGCAGTGAAATTATTATTACTGTCGGTGGTTACACAGAGGATAACCTCCCCGTGTTTATTGCACGTGCTATCGGCAAAAAGGGTTATATTCCCGATTATAGCAAGAGTGGAATAATCACCGACTGTAAATATGTATTACCCGAAGGTTCTGTTCCCCTAACCTCTAAAAATCAAACATTCGGCGGATTTTTGATTGAATGCGGTCCGCAAACCTTAATCAGCTTTACTGACGATAAAAAGGTAATGCTTGATATTGTTAAAGGATTTTTGGTTGATTACATAACCGAGCATCATAATTGCTACGGTGCAGGTGTTGTTTTTTCGAATCAGGAAAATGATGGTTCTATTGACGAAGAGATTTCAGTTGATAATGAAATTTCTGAGTTTGATAACAACTCACCAAACATCACCGAAACTACACCCGTAGAAGACAATGACGAAACTGATACTCTTGTAATTAGTAATGATGACGACCAATTCGCAGTTTTAGAAACAGAACAAATTGACGATTCATCAATTAATAATGCAACAACCGTTTTTTTGGACGACTATGATGACGATTTCATTGATTATGATGTAGTTCAAAAACGTCCTCACCGCCATAAAAAGAACCGCGTTTTGCGAATTTTATGCTATATATTATCGGCGATTGTTATTATATTCACCGCTTTAGCTATTTGGTATTTTAGTAAAAACACACCTGCTAACTCGAATGTAAAAGATTACTACAGTTATGCACAAGATTTGTTTTGTGCACACCAGGAAAATCCATCAGTTGCTTTTAATAAAATAAAAGAGAACGATAACAGTGTTTTTGCGTGGCTTACTATGGAAAATGCCGAAATCAACCATCCTGTCCACACCGTTGACAGTCTTGACAAAACATATATTTATCTAAATTCCCTTCCTAACGGTAAATCTGACCGCCGCGGTATGCTATTCAGTTTAACCAATAATGAAATTAACGATTTTGACCGCAATACTGTAATTTACGGCAGTGGCAACCCAGGTGGAATTTTTGAAAAATTAAATGTTAATACCGCAAATTCCAATATAACTACTACTGACGGACATTATATGTTAGGTTGGAAGGTGTTATCATCATTCACTCATTCCAAAGCCAATGGTTTTGACTATGAGCAAACCTATTTCGATACAACCGACGACTATATTTCTTATCTTACAGAAATTGATGAACTTTCCGATAATCCCTCTTTCCAAACCTTTTACGGAAATGAAAAACTACTGATTTTAGTTGCTGTAACAGACAATGAACGCTATATTACCGTTGCTACACTTTCTTCAATAAAAGTTTTAGCTACGCCTGACTACAGTATAAACAGCAGTACGACAAGTTCCGATTCATCAGTAAATTCAAGTTCAGAAAATATCATAAGTTCAGAAGACGTAACATCAAGTGACGACGAAGACAATGACTTTTTGGGTAACACACCTGATATTATTTTACCCACTATCCCCTCAACTCCCGAGCCTACACCGTCAACCCCCAGTTCATCGGTTGTAAGCTCAGGTACTTCGAGCAATAATACAACTACAATTATTTCCTCTTCTACGTCTACTACTACCTCTTCCAAACCATCTTCAAGCACAGTAACATCTGTGCCTTCAACTTCAAGCTCCGCTTCAAGCAACACCTCATCTCAACTCACATCTGCTCAACCGAGCGTACCAAGTAGCACTGTAGTATCCAGTTCTGTTCAATCCTCAAGCAGTGTTTCATCAAATAGTTCTTCTATAAGCAGTTCTGCAACCAGTTCGTCTACCGTTTCTAAACCGAACGTTGACCCTCTTTTCACTTGGGATGTTATGGTAGCGGTCAAATCAAAAGGTCCGGACAGAAAAGGTGAAGTCATTGTCGGCACAGCTGCCGAGGTTGTTGCTTGGATTATTGAAATTGAAATGAGTCCGACTGTCCACCCGCCTGAAGCATTGATAGCACAAGCAGTTGTAAAGTATAATTGGATTATAAATAACGGTGGACGTTGTACAGTAACCGAAAGCGGTGAAGTAATCCCTCCCTCAAAACCGCCCGAGAATTCAATGCAAACTCCCACAAAACAAGCATTACAGTATGCAAACGAAGCTAAGGGTATGGTTTTGACCTACGGCAACACTCTTGTTAAAACTTACTGCCACGACACGTCTGCAGGATTTACTGCGGCATACCATAATGTTTGGGGTGGCGGAAATTATCCTTATTTACAGGGCGTTGAATGTCCGGTAGACAAGGATGTTAAAAACTATGAGGTCACCACAACCTATACATCAGCAGAAATCAAAGCTGTTTTTGAGTATATGAAAAACAGTGACAAATCAACATATAAGGATTTTAAAAATATTAATATTGAAAGTATTCCTACTGAGGAATGGCTTGTTCCTACAAAATACGATGCAAATAATGCATATTGCACCGAAATTACTGTATTTGGAGTTAAGAAAAAAGGCACTTTCTTACGGGATAGTATGCTGACAAAAACCATAACCGGCAAAACAACAATCCGTTCATCAGCATACACTATTAAGTACGATGCTGAATCCGACACTTTCACAGTTACAACCAGAGGCTACGGTCACGGCGTAGGTTTAAGCCAGCAGGGTGCTATTCTCTACGCAAAGCAAGGTTGGTCTGCCGAGCAAATTTTAGCACACTTCTTCCCCGGCACTACGCTTATTAAAAATTAATTAACTATATAAAAAAGTGCAGAGCAAACGCTGCACAAGTCCGTTAAAAACGGACAATAGAAAAAAAGGATCTCCTATGGTAGAATTAAAACACTACCATAGGAGGTTTTATTATGCCTAGAAAATATGAAAAAGTACAAGAATTATTGCCTATCGTAAAAGAATTGGTTA
>JAZRQE010000058.1:0-6493 GCA_045649545.1 Acutalibacteraceae bacterium | reverse complement strand
TCTAACCTCCAAACCTGAATACATACTCATTCTGTCTTTTCTTTCAAGCAAAGAGGTCATAAAATAGCCTACTGACAACACAGTTGCAATACGTGAGGTACGCATACTATCACTATCAAACGGCAGTGTTGAACAATCGGCAATGATTTTCTTATACTCACCCGATAAAAAGCTATATCCCTCATCCGCTTTAACAAAATCCTTTTTAAAAAGGCTTGCTCTTTGCATTGGCTCATGTATCCACGGAAAGAAATCGCGGTAAAGCATTTCGGGACGGTAAAACCACGGATATCCGCCGAAAATTTCATCTGAACACTCACCTGAAATTGCGACAGTATGATGCTTTTTGACCTTACTGCAAAAATATAAAAGGGAGGAGTCAATATCTGCCTGACCGGGGAAATCACGTGCTAAGGTTGCAGGAATCAGGCACTCTGCAATCTCGTTATTCGGTGCAGTTAACACCGTATGGTCGGTCATAAGCCATCGGGCAAGATACCGTGCAAAATCGTCGTCACCCTGCGGTTGGAAAAGCGACTGCTTAAAGTTTTCGCGGTTACCCTCATATTCAAAAGAATAGGTTGCCAAGGTTTTTCCCTTTTTGCGGTAACCCTCTGCCGCCAAAGCAGTCAAAACTGAAGAATCAAGCCCTCCCGACAAAAAGGTACACAACGGCACATCACTGACAGTTTGTCGACGTACGGCATCAGCCAACAACTCTCCCACTTCATTCTGTGCTGTTTTAGCATCACCAGTAAACGGTTTTGCCTCTAATTTCCAGTACCTCCAAATTTTCAAACCGTTTTCGGTAAGTTCAGCACATTGAGCAGGCTTCAGTTCCTTTATATCGCGAAAAACACCGCTTCCCGAAAGCGTAACAGGACTTAAAAACACCAACTGCCAAAGGCCTTTCATATCAACCTTTCGGCTAACCTTTGGGTGCTCCAACAAAGCCTTGATTTCCGATGCAAACAAAAAAGCACTGTCTAAAAAAGTATAGAAAAACGGCTTGACACCCATTCTGTCTCTGGCAAAAAACACCTTGCGGTCGGCAATGTCGTAAACCGCAAAAGCAAATATCCCGTTCAAGTGTTTCGGGCATTCGTTTCCGTAAATAATATAACTCCAAAGCACAGTTTCGGTATCACAGTTAGTCTTAAACTCGGCACCAAACGGTTGTAACTCACGACGAAGTTCAGGTGAATTATATATTTCACCGTTGTAAATTATCACATAATCCTTGCCGTTAAAGGTCGCTTTCATTGGCTGTGCACCGTTTTTCGGGTCCATAACACTTAATCTGTTATGGCAAAGCACTACTGTTTCGTCGTTAAAACTATCCGATGCATCAGGTCCCCTGACCTTCATAACAGCACTCATTTTTTCACACAAAACAGCATTCGGGCGTTCCTTAAAATCAATCATTCCGCATATTGAACACATAATATCACTCCGAAAATAAATAATATATACATCAGTAATATTGTATGCTTAAATTTGATTTAATTTGCTTGATTTTTAAAGTTAACTATGTTATATTTTACGGCGGTGATAAAAAGTGAGTTTTTATATATTTGATATGGACGGCACGTTGCTTGACACAATGCCTTATTGGCGGAATATTTTCCCTCTTTATGCCGATTTACATGGGCTAAAAATTCCCGAAATCAAAGAGGAAGATATACAAAAAGCCGAAGAAATGCCGACATATAAAGGTCTTGAATTCTTAAAGCAATTATACCCTGATACTGCAGTGCAAGATATAGATGAAAAAGCAGTTTTAGAGGTCATAGAAAAGGTTTATAAAACCAACTCTCCTTTAAAAAACGGAGTTGCTGATTTTCTCCATAATTTAAGTAAACAAAATATCAAAATGTGTGTGATTTCGGCTACGCCGACCTACCTTGTGAAGATTGCTTTAGAAAAGGCAAAAATCTTAAACTATTTTGACTTTATTCTGACCCCTGACGAGTACCCCAAAGGCAAAGCCGACCCCGAAATTTTCAAAGCCGCCGCTGACCGTTTTCGGTGTAATTTTAGCGAAATTACACTGTTTGAAGACGCGTTATACAGTATTAAAGTTGCTAAAAAATTAGGAATGAAAATCATTGCAGTAAAAGACAAATACGAACAAAGAAATTTCCCGGAAATCAGTAAGATTGCAGACCGATTTATTAATGATTTTACAGAGTTATAAAATACAAAAACCGGACTCGTGATAGTTTCACAAGTCCGGTGTATTTTTATGTGTTTAACGCTTTAAGCGAGAATTTTTTCGAGTATTCCTCAAAGCTTCTAGTATATGCACTATTAGGGTCGCTCTTGACGTTGTTCAAATACTCATGAGCTTCAAATGTGCCGTGACGTGACTCAATAATTGCAACGGCAATATTAGAACAGTGGTCAGAAACACGTTCATAGTTTGTAAGCAAATCGGTCAGTACAAAGCCCAACTCAATTGTACAGTTGCCATGTTGCAAACGGTGAACGTGACGGCTTTTAATTTCAGCTATAAGTCCGTCAATAACCTGCTCTAACGGCTCAACAGTAGCTGCCAAATTCAAATCATTATTACGGAATGCTTCGGTAGTAATTTCAAGAATTTCTTTAGTTGCATCCTTAAGCATTGTTATTTCAACATTTGCCTCATAAGAGAACTGAATTTCCTTCTCATGCATTTCACGTGCAACGCCAACCAAGTTTTCGGCATGGTCACCAATACGCTCGAAATCATTTATCGAGTGCAAAATACGTGCAATCTTTTTAGAGTCGGAATCGGAAACACCGGTAGCCGACAATTTTACCATATAAGTACCCAACTGGTCCTCGTAATTATCAAGTTGGGTTTCCATTCCGCTTACCTCTGCGGCAATCTCATCGTTATAGTTATCTATTGAAGCAATTGCTTTATTAAATGCAGCCTTTGATACCTCTGCCATTTCAACAACCACGTCTAAAGCATTAGTAACAGCGAAAGACGGTACGGTAATAAGACGCTCGTCCAAAAGTTTGCCTTTGACCTCAACTTCCTTTTCAGGCACAAGTTTGTTTGCCAATTTTTCAAGATACTTAGAAAACGGGAACAGTACTATTGTTGTGAAGATATTAAATATACTGTGAACTATCGCTATCTCAAACGGACTAATTTTATAATCCAACGCAGCTATGTCAACAATATAACTTAAAATACAGAACGGGATAAGACAAATCACACTGCCTATAATGTTAAATGCCATATGTACGACCGCAACCTTTTTGGCATTTCTGCTAACACCGATACTCGAAATAACCGCAGTTACACAAGTACCAATATTCTGTCCCATAATAATAGGAATAGCCATACGGTAAGTAACACCGCCGGTTAAAGCGGCTGTCTGCAAAATACCGACCGACGCAGCGGAAGACTGAATAATACCGGTAAACACGGCACCGAAAGCTACTGCCAAAAACGGATTTTCAAATGCTGTCAAAAGACTTGTAAAGCCCTCTTTTTTAGTCAACGGCTCCATAGCATCTGACATTAAGTTCATACCGAACATCAAAACCGCAAAGCCAACCAAAATTGCACCGATATTTTTCTTCTTTTGCTTGTTGCTCATCATAATCATAATGATACCGACCAAAGCAAAAATCAGTGAGAAATTTTTAGGCTTTAACAAATTAAGGAAAAGACTGTCGCCCTCAATACCAGCCAAACTCAAAATCCAGGCAGTAAGGGTTGTACCGATATTAGAACCCATAAGTACGCCGATTGTGTGGCCGAAGTGAAGCAAACCTGAGTTTACAAGACCAACCAACATAACGGTTAAGGCTGACGACGACTGAATAGCAATGGTAATTGCCGCACCGAATATGAGTGCCAAAAACTTCTTCGAAGTTACGGTAATAAGCGTTTTCTCGAGTTTACCTTTCGCCATTTTTTCGAGGCCGGAGGACATAACATTCATTCCGTAAAGAAAAAATGCAAGACCGCCCAAAAGTTCAATTATCGCAAATACAATTTCCGACATTTTCTACTCTCCTATTATTCCGTTTTACATTACCGGACAATTATATACTATTTTCTATTAAAATTCAAGTACATCTACGTTAAATCTGTGTTAAATTTTATCTATCAAGGCTGTTCTTTACTTCCCAAAGGTATAATTTTTTCAAAAAGACAAGTATAATCGGCAGTTACCAATCTATCCTCGTGTAATGAGCCGAAATACCAATGGTTAAAATTAACTGACTTTGCCAATTCTTCAAAATATCCGTTTAATTTATTAACTTTTTCCGGCATACCTTTCCTTAAAAGCATTGAGCTTTTAACAAGCAGTGGCGGCTCGTGGGTAATGATATAGTCAACCTGCAACCCGGCTTCATCTAAATTTTTAGCACCGATTGCAAGCTGAGAAGGTGTCGGTAACTCGTCACGGTACCAAATACCCTTTTCTTCTTCATGGCGAAGCTCACGGTCGTCACTTTCTCCGCCACCGAATGTAAAAATTTTGACACCGTCAATATTAAAAATCTGCCCTCTCATCAAATGAAACAGATTTCCGCTTATACGGTGAACGTGACCGCCCTTCCAAATAGTTTCATTACCTCTAAATATCTTGCGGAAGTTTTCATGCGTGCCATCAACAAAGCATACGGTAAACTTACGGCTGCCCAAGTATTCGATAACGCTTTTTTCACGCTTGCCGCCGTCCCAAAGGTAGCCAAAATCACCGCAGACAATCAGAATATCGCCCGCCTTTAATTTACGCCATTGAGCATCGTAAAGACGCGATTCGTCACCGTGCATATCACCTGTAACATATATCATTTTGACCACCTCCCAAAAAAATTTTAAAATATTTTATTTTACTCTTTAAATGTGAGCAGGAAATTGCTATAATGATAGTAGTTTAAGATTATTATACTATTTATTATCTTTGATTGCAAGGAGAAACCTAGTGTTTAAAAAGATTTTTTGTTTTATTTTTGTACTTACTCTTTTAACCGCCATCGTAGTGCCTACTGTATCTGCCTACACCCCGACTAATTTTAACGTTGATGCCGAGGGTGCGATGTTGGTTAATACTGATACGGGTGACATTCTGTTCTCAAAGAATGTTGATAAAAAGCTCTATCCTGCATCTTTAACCAAGCTGATGACCGCGTTAGTGCTTTATGAAAGCTGTCCCGATTTAGACGGTCAGAAAATCACCGTATCTGAATATGCTATCAACTCACTTCAAGGTACCGACTCGTCAACCGGCGGTCTTAAGGTTGGCGAAGAATTAACCGTAAGACAAATACTTTATGTTTTGCTTTTGTCCTCTGCCAACGAAGGTGCTAACGCTATTGCCGAGCACGTTGCGGGCAGTATTGAGGCTTTTTGCGAAAAAATGAATGCAAAGGCGGATGCGTTAGGTATGACCGGCACTCATTACGCCAACGCACACGGTCTGCACGACCTTGAGCATTATACCACTGTCAGTGATATGTACAAGCTCACCACAGCATTTTTAGAGGTTGACCTGCTTAAAGAAATCTGCTACTCAACAAAATATACACTCGAAGCAACCAATAAAAATCCCGCCCGTACACTTACCACAACAAACTATCTTTTACTTAACAACGGTCAAAAATGCACTGCGACAAAATACAAGGGGCAAAGCTACTATTATAAATACGCCAAAGGCGTCAAAACCGGATATACCGACCCAGCCGGACGTTGCCTTATTACCACAGCCTCCAAAAACGGCTACAATTATATGTGTATTTTAATGAACAGTCCTGTTTACGCCGAAAACGGCAGAACCAAAATCCGTATTGAGTTTGGTGACACAAAGGCACTTTACGAATGGGCATTTAACGAGTTTGAATATAAAACAGTTCTCGAAACCGACCGAATCATCGGCGAAGCACCGGTTGACCTTGCTTGGGATACCGATTTTGTTTCGGTTGTCCCGTCTGAAAAGCTTTCGGCAATTGTGCCCAAAGTTGCCGATTCTTCGACCATTAGCATGGAAATTGATTGGTACAAGGAAACCTACGATGCACCTATAAAAAAGGGTGATAAATTAGGCCAATGTAACTTAATTTATGCAGGTGAAGTTTTAGGAACGGTGACTTTAGAAGCCTCGCAAGATGTTGAACGCAGCACCTTAATGTATATCGGTCGCAGCGTTAAAAACTTCAGCTCCGCAGTTTTCAGTTCAAAGTTGTTTTTAGTGTTTTTAATGCTGATTATCGCAATTATTGCAATATTCATTATCAGCTTAATTATACTAAACTCACCCAAACACAAACGCAGAAAAAAGAGAAGATTTTAAGTATTATAATGGCAGTTGGACGTGGAAATGACACTTTCAAGGTCATTTCCACACCAAATCTTCGATTTGTTAACAAATTTTCAACGAAAATTTCACAACAGCTATTGCAATGATGTAGAAAAGCAATCAAATTTTACGAAATTTGATTGCTTGAAAGCCGATTTATCGGCTTTTGTGGAAACGTTTTG
>JAZRQE010000057.1:0-20728 GCA_045649545.1 Acutalibacteraceae bacterium | reverse complement strand
TTAAAAGAGATTGATTTTTCTAAAATCCCCAACTTTAAATACATTGACGAAAAGTACAAAAACGCTTATTATGACCCCGAAAACAAATTCACTGTGCCGTACAGCGTCGGTATGGTTGGACTTATTTACAACGAAACTGTTATTAAAGAAACGCCCGACAGTTGGGGTATTATGTGGGACGAAAAGTATAAGGATAATATATTGACCTTTAATAACCCTCGTGATGCTTTTGCTATTGCACAGTTTTATCTTGGGATTGACATCAACTCCGAAGATAAGGCGGATTGGGACAAGGCAGCCGCAAAACTTCGCGAACAAAACAAGGTTTTACAAGGCAGAGTAATGGACGAAGTATTTGATAAAATGGAGGGTGGAAACGCCGCCATTGCCCCCTATTATGCCGGCGACTATCTCACAATGGCAGACGTCAACCCTGATTTGAAGTTTGTATACCCAAAAGAAGGCACTAACATATTTGTTGATGCAATTTGTATCCCTTCTTCTAGTCAGAATTACGAAGCCGCATTGCTTTTTATTAATTTTCTTTTAGACCCGAATGTAGCAGTTGCAAATGCAAACTATATTTGCTACGCTTCACCTAACACCGCTGTTTTAGAGCATCCTGATTACGATTTAGCAGGAAATGAATATCTTTATCCTGAAAATCAGGACGAAATTAAAACAGAGTATTTCCACAATCTTGACCCTAAAACAATTAAGTATTTTGAAGAATTGTGGCAGGCTATTAAAATTGAATAAGGTTAATTCAACAAAAAACCGATACCGTAGCCGGTATCGGTTTTAATTTATTTACTTAATTTTTCTCGCATAATGTAGGCTGATTTATAAATATCTCCGCCACCCATTGTGATTATAATATCGCCCGGTTTAGCAGAATTGACTGTAACTTCAGCAGCTTCGTTCAAATCACTCACACAGGTGCAATCATTTAAACCTTTAGCTAAATCTTCTGACGAAATGCCGGTTGTATTCACCTCTCTTGAACCCATAATCGGTGTTAAAACAACCTTATCGGCAATAGACAATGCCTCAATAAACTCATTCTTTAAAAGTTCTGTACGTGAGAATGTAAACGGTTGAAATACTGCAATAACGCGGTTAAAATGCAGTTGCTTTGCGGCATTAAGCGTTGCAGCAATTTCAGTCGGATGATGAGCATAATCGTCTACAAGGGTAATTCCGTTCCACTCACCTAATTTTTCAAATCTGCGACCGGCACCGCCAAAAACCTCAATACCAATCTTTATGTCCTCGTCATTTATTCCGTAATAACGGCAAGCGGCAACAACAGATAAGGTATTAAGCACATTATGCTTACCGGGTACAGATAAAGTAAGGTTAAATAACGGCTTGCCTTTGAAATTTACGGTATACTTGAAACCAAAACTACCCTTTTCAATGTTAGTTGCATAATAATCATTCTTCTCATCTAAACCGAAAGTGATAATTTCACCATCGTATCCATCAACTGTTTTCATTGCTAACTCATCATCGCCGTTAACGACTGCAACCTTTGACATACCGACAAATTTTTTGAATGACGCAACTAAGTTATCCATAGTCTTAAAATAATCAAGATGGTCATTGTCAATATTCAAAAGCACAGCCATATCAGGCGAAAGTTGTAAAAATGTATCAACAAACTCGCAGGATTCACAAACCATAAATTCAGATTTTCCTGCGATTCCGTTAGCGTTAATAAGCGGCAATCTACCGCCGATAACTGCAGTTGGGTCAGCGTTTGCCATAACAAGAACTTGTGTTAAACACGAGGTAGTTGTAGTTTTACCGTGCGTGCCTGCAACACCGATTACGCGGTCAAACTTTCTTGTAATCGCACCTAAAAGCTTAGAGCGTTCCATTGTCGGAATGCCCAGAGTTGAAGCCTCCTGCAATTCGGGATTTTGACTGTTAATAGCAGCAGAGTAAACAATCAAATCTGCACCGTGAACGTTTTCGGCGTTATGTCCCATAAAAACCTTGACACCAAGCGCTTTAACACGCTTTAGCGGGTCACTGTCATTAACATCGGAACCTGTCAATTCATAACCCTTAGAATGTAAAATTTCGGCTAGCGGGCACATACCCGAGCCGCCGATACCAATCATATGAATTTTATGTGCATTTTCAATTATTTTATCTTCAGCAATATTTAATTTCAAAATAAGCACTTCCCTTTTTTATAAAAAACAGTTATAATATATTTAATTATACATCCTCACGCTAAAAAAATAAACATAAATTTTTGTTTTCGGTGAAAAATATGGAATTAAATCTGCCAAAATATGTAAAAGACAGTTTAATAATACTCGAAAATGCCGGTTTTGAGGCTTGGTGTGTCGGCGGAGCAGTGCGTGACCTGATTATGGGCTTCGTACCCTCCGACTATGATATAACCACTAACGCAAAGCCTGAAACTGTTATGTCCATTTTTCCGAAAACAGTTTCTACCGGAATTCAACACGGTACTGTTACAGTTGTAACTCCCTATGGCAATATTGAAGTAACGACCTACCGCACCGAAGGACAGTATTCTGACCACCGTTCACCGGATGATGTTGATTTTGTAAAAAGTGTAGACGAAGATTTAAAGCGTAGAGATTTTACAGTTAACGCTATTTTATATAATCCTATTAAAGGAATTTATGACCCTCAAAACGGTATTTCTGACATTAAAAATAAAATTTTACGTTGTATCGGTGAGCCTCAAGAAAGATTTTCAGAAGACGCTTTAAGAATTATGCGTCTGTTCCGCTTTTCGGCACAGTTAGGGTTTGAAATAGAGGGAAACACCCTTAAAAGTGCTTTAAATTTATCGTATTTGCTTGAAAATATCAGCGTTGAGCGAATTTTTGCAGAACTTAAACGTGCATTAACCACTAAAAACCCTGAAGGTATAAATCTGCTTTTAAAATGCGGTGCGTTATCTTTTTTAGGAATGAACGCTAATGAGATGCCTTTAATTTTAAAACATCTTACATATGATTTTTCGTTGCGTTTTGCGGTATTTTGTTATAAAAACAATTACGATGCTTTAAAAGTTCTTAAAAATTTAAAAGCCGATAACCAAACAATCGAAAGTGTTATAATTTACACAGAACTTATTAATTCCCCAATCCCAAAAAGCAAGTCCGATATTAAACTTCTGCTAAAATTTTGTTCATTTAAACATATTAATAATATTTTAAATTATTATAATTGTTTAAATATAAATGTAAACAATTTATATAATTATCTTAATGATATAATTAACAACAATGAACCATATTTAATTAAGAATTTAGCAATAAACGGCAACGATTTAAAAGTATTAGGTTTTGAAGGTTGCCAAATCGGTGAGATTTTGGAAAAACTGTTAGATAAAGTCATAGATAATCCCGAATTAAACAGAAAAGAAAAATTAATCAGTTTAATTGAAACCCTGTAGCAAACAAATTAACACCTCATAAAATGTATTGAACCATTTGTGAGGTGTTTAATTTTGTTTTCAGTACGCAAAATTTGTTTTATTGGCGGCGACCGACGCAGTATCAGTACGGCACTTTTTCTAAAATCCAAGGGATATGATGTCAGCGTTATTGGTTTAAAATCTAATGAACAGTTGACAGAGTATACAGATTTAACCAACGCTATCAAAAATTCTGACGTGATTGTGTTACCTCTACCGCTCACACGCGATAATGTTACCGTAAACGCACCGTTATGCGATGAAAATTATTATTTAGCAGATATAATTAAACTAAAACCGCATTATGTTTTCGGCGGTATAATTAAAGATGGATTCAAAGAAAACCTGAAAAAATCAGGTATTAAGTATTTTGATTATTATGACAGTGAATATTTAACAGTTAAAAATGCAGTGCTTACAGCCGAGGCTGCTCTGTCTATTGCTATCAGTGAGACAGATGGAAGTATATATAACTCAAAATCTGTTGTCATTGGATACGGGAGAATTGGTAAACAACTTAGCAAGTATCTCAAAGCATTAGGTTCTGAAGTAATTGCAACCTCGCGTAACGACGGTACGCTTGCTACAATTGAAGCAGATGGAATTATCTCCTTAAAAACCGATAACTGTATTAAAAATAGCCTTAATGCAGACTACGTTTTCAACACAGTTCCGTACCCTGTGTTAAATTCATCATTTTTTGATAAATGCTCACCTGATTTAATGTTTTTAGATTTAGCCTCTAACTCAGGAATCGACCTTACAAAAGCCAAGTTACGTAATCTTAAATGCGGTGTTTACGGTGGATTGCCCGGAAAATATTCTTCAAAAACTGCCGGAAACTATGTTGCAGAGGAAATAATTAAACACCTAAACGAACTCAATAAGGAGGAAAAAACTTGAATCCTATCAGATTGGGCTTTGCAATTTGCGGTTCATTTTGTACACACAAAGAAATTTTACCTCAAATGCAAACCTTAATTGATCAAGGTTTTGATATAACGCCGATTTTATCCGAAACAGTATACACAACTGACACACGTTTTGGTAAATCTGAAGATTTCATCAAATCGGTCGAAATAATTTGTAATAAAAAATGTATTCATACTGTATTAGGTGCCGAACCTATCGGTCCAAAAGCATTGCTTGATGTCTTGGTAATTGCTCCCTGCACCGGTAACACTTTAGGCAAATTGGCAAACGGAATAACCGATACTTCGGTTACAATGGCAGCAAAGGCTCATCTAAGAAATGAGCGTCCTTTAATAATCGCACCTTCAACCAATGATGCATTAGGTGCAAGTGCTAAAAACATCGGTACGTTAATGAACTGTAAAAACGTTTATTTTGTACCATTTAAACAAGATTTGCCGGAATATAAACACAACTCCTGTATTTCGGATTTTAATTTAATAAAAAATACAATTGAAGCCGCTTTAAATAACAAGCAATTGCAACCAATATTGCTTTAATAAATGTACCTTTCCTTTTGGGAAGGTACAATTTAATTTTAATGTCACAATATTGTTGACTAATTATAAAAAATAGGTTAAAATAAGGAATATAAAAGGTCAATTAAGACAAGATATAAAGGAGAATACTTATGGAAAAAGAATACAATCCTGATATTATTACTTTGGAAGACGATGACGGTGTAGAGTATACATTTGAGGTGCTTGACCGCATCGAAACCGACGAAGCCCGTTACGTTGCACTTCTCCCCGTTTATGACGACCCGCAAAAAATGCTTGATGACAACGGTGAGCTTGTTATCTTGAAGGTTAACGAAGAAAACGGTGAAGAGTTTTTTGAAGATATTGAGGATGATGACGAATACGATATGATTGTTGACGCATTCACCGAGCGTTTACAGGACATCTTCGATATCGAAGATGTAAATGACTAATTAGTATCAGAAAAAATTGCCCGCCTGCCCTGTGCGTGTATTCTGTCTATTATAACCCTACAAGTTCTATTAACGGGAGTTGTACTCTTGCTGTGGGTATGCAGGCCTCCCGGCTTTTGCCGGACGTTGGAAGCACAAAGCAGTGAGGACGACACCCACCTGCTGTTTGCAGGTTATCAATCGACGGTTTACGGCAGGGCGGGTTCAAAAACTTTAATCAAAGCAAAAAACCGAGGATATCTCCTCGGTTTTTTTATAAATTAAAAGACCTGCCAAACGGCAGGTCTTAAATTATCTTATTTTAAAGCAGCTTTAGCCTTTTCACAAAGAGCAGTGAAACCAGCAGCATCGTGAATAGCAATCTCAGAAAGCATCTTACGGTTGAGCTCAACGCCTGCTTTCTTAAGACCGTTCATGAGGGTAGAATAGTTCATACCGTTCATTTTAGCAGCAGCAGAGATTCTGGTAATCCAGAGCTTACGGAAATCTCTCTTCTTAAGACGACGACCGATGTAAGCATAGTTGCCAGATTTCATAACTGCTTCTTTGGCAGTCTTAAACAATTTAGATTTAGCACCAAAGTAACCCTTGGCAAGCTTTAAAACTTTCTTTCTTCTTTTACGCGTCATAATAGCGCCTTTAATACGTGCCATGTTAGCAACCTCCGTTTAATTTAAATTAGCGGTTTTCCTTATTTATAAGGAATCATTTTCTTGACCTTTGCTACATTTGTTGCATCAACAACTGCGGCCTGGCGAAGATTTCTCTTACGCTTTGTGGTCTTCTTATTAAGAATGTGTGACTTGTAAGCATGTGCACGCTTTACCTTTCCGAGCTTGGTAAGTTTAAAACGCTTTTTTGCACCACTGTGAGTTTTAATCTTAGGCATTTGAATTTCCTCCTTGAGATTTAATTAACATTATTTAACCGGTTTCGGAGCAAGGAACATTAGCATATTGCGGCCTTCCATTTTGGCAGGCTTTTCAACAACAGCTACTTCCGAGCAGTAATCGGCGAAACGTTTCATAACGTCAAGACCGATTTCAGGATGACCTAACTCACGACCTCTGAAACGAATGGAAACCTTAACCTTATCTCCACCTGAAATGAATTTTTTGGCTTGGTTGCCTTTTGTCTCAAAATCATGAACATCAATGGCGAGACCGAGACGAATTTCTTTAATTTCAACAGTTTTTTGCTTCTTTTTAGCTTCTTTCTCACGCTTTGCTTGCTCAAACAAATACTTACCGTAATCCATAATCTTACATACAGGCGGCTTTGCATTGGGAGCAATCAAAACCAAGTCTAAATCTTTCTCGATAGCCTTTCCTAAAGCATCTTTTGAAGACATAAGACCGAGCTGAGAACCGTCAGAATCGATAACTCGTACTTCTTTCTCTTTAATTTCTTCATTGATGGGCAGTTCTTGTTTACTGATAGTAAAACACCTCCGAAAAATAAAACAAAAGTGCGGACATATTATATCCGCACTTCAATAAGCATAATTACCGTAAAAGGCAAAGCATATTGACCTCTTAAGACGAAACTTTGAGGTGAGAGCGGATAGCCCTTCTTTGTTGTCTAATGGATTATAGCACACAAACATCAATTTGTCAACTATAATTTTTATTTTTTTACACCGCCGTTTGAAAGATACTCTACATATTCTTCAAAACACATTCCAAGGTCGTTAATTGCCTTAGCGTGCTCAACACCTACATAGCGGTAGTGCCACGGCTCATAAATAATCTTGGTAATCTCCTGCTTGTCCTTTGGATAACGCAAAATAAATCCGAAATTTTCAGCATTTTCTTGCAACCATCTGAAAGCGGAAGTGTTTTCAAATGAGGTTTCAACCGAGTTGATATCAACCGCTAATCCCAAGTGATGTTCGCTCGTTCCAGGTATTGCTACAATTGTGGCGGCTTTTTTCTCGGCTTCAGTTCTTGATAAACCCTCATTAATACAACGCTGAACGCGGTTTTTATATAACGATTCCTGATAGGAATAGGTGCGGTATGATGAAATTGAAATAAGTGCTATACCGTCGCTTTCGGCAGCTTTACACATATTTTCAAAGTTCTCAACTACTCGTCTGTCCAACATTTTGCTTGACTGTGAGCCGCTTGTATATTTTGAATTAATCTCCAAAAGGTCAACGTTTGAAATAAAGTTGCGGTCAACACTGTTATCAGGGTTGACCAATTTCATATACCATTTATCTAATTCAGCTTTCATCAAATCAGCCGAAGAAGTATCCGACGAAGTAACACCGGAAGTCCCGGAGTTAACATCGCTTGAAGGATTTTCAGAAAGTTTGCCTTTTAAAGAAACGTAATTTACACTGACAATTACGAGAGAAATCGCAAGAACAATAATAGCTAAGCTTTCAATATAAATAATCATATTTTTACGCTTTGCTCTTTTTATACGTTCCTGTCGCTTACGCTCTTGTTGTCTTCTTAAAAAATGGTCATCCATTATTTAATAACTCTCACTCTGACAACTTCTTCCATAGAACCGATAGCATCGGCGATTTTTTCTACCTTTGCAACATCTTTTTCATCAAGGTCAAGCATAGTGTATGCGAAGTCCTTCTTAGATTTATTGAGCATATTAGCAATATTGATATTTGCTTCAGAAACAATACCGGTAATCTTATTAATTACAGCAGGAACATTTTTGTGGATAACACAAATACGCTCTACACCGGCTCTGGGCATTGAAATGTTGGGCATATTAACCGAGTTAACAATATTACCGTTCTCGATATAATCAATAAGCTCGGCTGCTGCCATGGTAGCACAGTTGTCTTCAGATTCAGGTGTAGAAGCACCAAGGTGAGGAATAGCGATAACACCGTCAGCACCGATAACGTCATCAGACGGGAAATCGGTAACGTATGCTGCAACTTTACCGCTATCTAAAGCAGCAAGTAAATCAGCAGAATTAACCAAATCACCACGGGCGAAGTTCAAGATGCGAACACCATCTTTACATTTTGCAATTGACTCTGCATTAATAAAGCCTTTGGTATCAGGTGTAAGGGGTACGTGAAGTGTGATATAATCGCACTTCTCAAAAATCTCATTTAAATCAAGAGCATGAACGGCATTATGAGTAAGATTCCATGCGGCATCAACCGAAAGGAACGGGTCATAACCGTAAACCTTCATACCTAAATGGTTAGCGGCATTAGCAACCTGAACACCTATAGCACCTAAACCGATAACACCAAGGCTTTTACCCTTGATTTCGGGACCTACAAAAGCACCCTTACCCTTTTCGACCATTTTACCTACTTCAGCACCGTTGCCCTTTAAAGTTTCTGCCCATTTAATAGCAGGAATAACACGGCGGGAGCAGATAAGCATGCCTGCAATAACCAACTCCTTAACTGCGTTAGCGTTTGCACCGGGAGTATTGAAAACTACAATACCCTCCTCAGCACAACGGTCAACCGGAATATTGTTTGTACCTGCACCTGCACGTGCAATTGCAAGTAATGTTTTCGGGAATTCAGTATCATGCAAAGCAGCAGAACGTACGATTGCACCAACGGGGTCTGCTACCTCGTCACCGCAGGTATAAGCGGTTTTATCAAACACATCCAAGCCGATAGCCGAAATCTTGTTGTAAGTTTTAATGTTGTACATAAAATTACCTCCATAATTAGCCAAAAGGCTACAAAAATTATTAAATATATTATATAATATGCTTGAAATTTGTCAAGTGGTTTGTTAAAAATTAAACTAATTTAATTTAAATTTCTTTAAAAGTACGTAAAACATTGTTAAAAATTTATCAAGCCTACTGCCTTAACAACAATTCAAAATATTCCAGTATCTCTGTTTCTTTTAATTTTAACTCTGCTAATAACAGTTCTTCGCTCATTTCTTGCGAAGCAAGCTGTAAAACCTCTGACTTAAACACTTCTGTTCTACCTAACGCTAAATTGATTAAATCTTTAGAATTAATGTTATTTTTATTTGCAAATATGTTACAAACTTCAGCACATTTTAAAACAACCCTGCCGATTGCCGAAGAAGAAATTTTCAATACCGATTCATTGAATATTGGTTGAAATTCCAGTGCATCTTTTGTTTCATTATCTGTATTAACTGAAACAGATGTATTTGCACTTTGTGAAAATACTTCATTTGTTTCGTCAATTGCAACGTCACTGTCAATAATTGATGCTTCGTCTTTATCGCAGTCATCAACCACTGCTATTCTTTTTGAAAAATAATCGCTTTTCAAAATTTCGTTTTCTGCTTTGAGCTCTTCCACCTGCAGTTTTAAAGAGTTAATTAAGGTATCCTTTGCATCAACCGAATTTTCCAACTCACAACACTTTGAAAATAATTCATTATTTCTGGCTACAACGCCATTAATTTCATTGATAAGCTTTTTCTTTCTCATCATAAAAACCTCTTATAAAAATTATTAAATAAATTATATAACAAAAATATTGAATTTTCAACACAAATCACTTGTTAATTAAGAAAAATTAGTGTATAATGTTCACTAAAGGAGGCGTAATTATGATTTCTGACGCTATTTCAGCAGGTGTTGCACCTGGCGGACTGCAAAGTCGCACTGAAATTCGTGTGTTAATTTGCTATTTATTACACAATTCATCAGTTCCCTTGCCTCTTGACCGAATTAAAGAACAACTACATTTTGAAGGTATTGCAAACTATTTTGAAACAACCTTTGCTATTTCAGATTTAGAAGACAACGGAAATATCGGTGTTGTAACTGAAGAAAACGGTTTGAAATTTTATATTGCTACCGGCGACTGCAAAAATATTGCTGAAGCATTAGGCAACAGCGTCCCCTTAACCGTTCGTGAAAGAACTATAGAAATTGCAGAAAGCATAACGACACGCCACAGCAACGAACGTGATAACAAGGTAATAAAAGAAAAGACCGAAAACGGCATCTATGTCACCTGTTCAGTTATGGACGGCAGCCGTGAATTAGTTTCGGTAAAATTACTTGTTCCTGATGACGAATCGGCAAACATCGTTAAGGAGAATTTCCTTAAGAACCCGATGCAAGTCCTAATTAACGCAACTGAAGGACTGACAGGCTCAAAAATTTAAGTAGAAAAAAATAAAAAGCCGCCATAAGACGACTTTTTATGGAGCTGAAGATGGGACTCGAACCCACGACCTGCTGATTACGAATCAGCTGCTCTACCAACTGAGCCACTCCAGCTTGAAAACAACAATTATTATAATAAATAGGTTAGGCGAAACAATCCTGTTTCGCCACAAAATCTTTGATTTTGCGACAAATTTTTAGTAAAAATTTGTCCTATTCCATTGAAATGAGTGTCGCACAAAATTAAATTACAATTTAATTTTGCTAAAGCCACTTAAAAAGTGGCTTGTCGAAACGCTTTTAGAGCGTTTCGACTAACAACAATCATTATAACAATATTTCTAATTTTAGTCAAGTAAAAATTTAAGGAGGCAACTTATGGGAAAGAACACTAAAAGAAGTGAGATTGCACAGCGTTTAGTTGAACTACGTAACAAACACAAAGATTTTAAAACTCAAAAAGATGTTGCTGATGCTTTAGAAGTAAAACGTGATACATATGCCCGTTACGAAACCGATACCGACCTTCCGCTACCCATAATTAAAAAAATTTGTGAATTATACCACATCACTAGTGATTATCTTATCTTCGGTGATAACAGCTATACATATAGTGTGAATGAAAAACAACAAATTTATCAGCCGAGATTCGGTACAACAATTGATTATAACGCAAATATTGACAGCGATGAAATAATTTTAAGTGAAGACGAGATTGAGCTTATTAAGCTGTATCGCGAATTATCTGATTCAAAAAAAGATTATGTGCAATCAAATATACGTGATATAGGTAAATTATAATTAAAAAGCCACCGATTATTCGGTGGCTTTATTGTTAGTTATATGTTTTAATTTCGAAAGATTTAATTACGCATTCACGTGCGTCACTTAAATCCTTAAACTCCCCTACACTAAGCATCTGAGCTAAAAGGTTACCGATTGCGGTTGCTTCGGAAGGACCTGCCAAAACAGTACGTCCTGAAACCTTAGCGGTAATACGGTTAAGGTAATCAGCGTTGCTTCCGCCACCTATAATATTAATCGCAGAATACTTTTTCCCTGTAAACTGCTCGATTTCATTAGCACAGTCGCGGTAGCAAACTGCCAAACTATTATAAATCACTGCAGTAATCTCTCCGATTTCCTCGGGAACTGCTTGATTAGTATCTCTACAGCAAGCCTTTATTTCCTCAATCATGTTTTTAGGTGCCAAGAAACGGTTATCAAGAGCATCAACAATTGACGGGAACTCTGCATTTTGAGCTGCCATATCACAAAGCTCGGCAAATGAATACTTGTCATCTAATTCCTTTTTAACATTCTGAATCATCCAAAGACCCATAATATTCTTTAAAACTCTGTAACGGTAGTCGTATCCGCCCTCGTTAGTAAAGCTGTGTTCCATGCAAATATCAGCAAGTTGAGGAGTCAATGATTCAATACCCATAAGCGACCATGTGCCTGAGCTGATATACATTACATTATCACCGTTTGAGGGTACTGCCATAACAGCCGAAGCAGTATCGTGGGATGCGGCAAGAACTACATCAAGGTCGTAACCAACCTTATCCTTAATTTCAGGTAATAACTTACCGGCAACAGTCCCCGGCATTGAAAGTTCTCTGAAAATACTCTTTTTAATTCCGTATGTATCTAATATCTTTTCAGACCAGGTGTTAGTTTTAACATCTAAAAGTTCTGTTGTTGAAGCGTTAGTATATTCATTAAACTTATTTCCCGTCAAAAGATAAACGAAATAATCAGGAATCATAAGGAAATCACAAGCTGCTTCTAATTGTTTAGGATGATTATCCTTTAAGGAAATTAATTGGAACAAAGTATTAAAGGTATTAGTTCCTAATCCGGTTTCGTCGTATAAAGCACGTTTAGACATAGTTTCAAATGCTTTTTCAACGTAGCCTTCCGTTCTTGAATCGCGGTAACCTACCGAGTTGCCGACCATTTTACCGTCTTTATCAAGCAAAACAAAGTCAACACCCCAAGTGTCAATAGCCATTGTAGAGGGAGTTTTGCCAACTTCGGCGCACTTTTTCATACCGTTTAATATTTCAGAGAATAAACGTTCAGTATTCCAACAAAGAGTACCGTCAACGTCATCAAGACCGTTATAAAAACGGTAAACCTCCTCATATTTCATAACACCGTTTTCTAACCAACCGACAATATGACGTCCACTGGAAGCACCAATGTCAACCGCAAGATGATACATATTCAGCACAACCTTTCAAATAGTTTAATTTACAGAAATATTATATAATACTTTTGTGAAATAAGCAAGTAAAACTGTTATATGACAGTAAATTTAATTTTTCGAATATATGCCTCACTTGACTTTAAATAATGATAATATTATAATAATATTGTAACTAATCAATTTACGGGAGGAAATATAATGACCTATAAAGAAAAATACGAGCAATGGCTGAAATTTGATGAGGAAACCAAGGCTGAATTACTTTCGGTTACAGATGAAAAGGAAATTGAAGACCGCTTCTATAAAGACCTTGAATTTGGTACTGCCGGTATGCGTGGTGTAATGGGTGCCGGTTCAAACCGCATGAATAAGTACACCGTTGGATTAGCATCTTTCGGTGTTGCTCAGTTTGCCAAAGCAAAGCACCCCGATAATCTTTCGGTAGCAATTGCTTATGACACACGTAACAACTCTAAATTTTTTGCAAAAACAGCTGCCGGTGTTTTCGCCTCTTGCGGATTTAAGGTATATCTTTATGATATTTTCGTCCCCGTCCCTGTTTTATCCTTTACTACAAGGTATTTAGGTTGTTCAATCGGTATTATGATTACCGCGTCCCACAACCCGAAGGAATACAACGGTTACAAGGTTTACGATAACACTGGATGTCAGCTTTGCACTGAAGACTCTAAATCTGCAACAGATTATATTAATAAAATTACAGATTATTCAACTATCCCATTCTCTGATTCTGAGAACGGTATTGAGTTGATTGGTGAAAACGTTTTGGGTGAGTTTTTAAAAGAAATCTCCACACAGTCACTATACACTGAAAAATCAGATTTAAAAATTGTTTATACCCCGCTTCACGGTACCGGTTGTGTTCCCGTACAGAGAATTCTCGACGGTATGAATGTTACTGTTGTAAAGGAACAGGAAATGCCTGACGGTAACTTCTCTACTGTTCGCAGTCCCAACCCTGAAGACAAGGCAGCACTTACAATTGCTATTGAAAAAGCAAAAGAAATCGGTGCAGATTTAGTTTTGGGCACCGACCCCGACTGCGACCGCGTTGGTATTGCCGTCAAAGCTAAAGATGAATTTGTTTTATTCTCAGGCAACCAAATCGGTGCAATGCTTGTTAACTTTATTATTAATTTGAAAAAAGATACATTAAACAAGAAGTCAACTCTAATCAAGACGATTGTCACTTCCGAAATCGGTGCCGATATTGCAAGAAAATTTGGCTTAATTGTTGAAGAAACCCTTACCGGCTTTAAGTACATCGGAAACAAAATGAACAAGTATGAGGCTGACGGCTCGCAGGAATATGTCATAGGTTATGAGGAGTCTTACGGCTATCTTATCGGTACACACGCAAGAGATAAGGATGCAGTTATAGCGTCAATGCTTATCTGTCAAATGGCTGCTTGGTACAAAAACCAAGGTAAAACCTTGGTTGACGGTTTAAACGAGTTATACGCTGAATATGGCTATTATTTAGATACTCAAGACAGCTTTACCTTAACCGGCAAAGACGGTGCAGAAAAAATCCAAGAACTTATGAGAACATTTAGAAAAACCGGCACTGACCTCTTTGAAGGAATTAAAGAATTGATTGACTTTAGCATCGGCGTTCGCGACTTGCCGAAAGAAAATGTATTAAAGTTCGTTTTGAATGACGGCTCTTGGCTCGCAGTAAGACCCTCCGGCACAGAACCCAAGATTAAGGTTTATTATTCAATTAAGGACAAAACCAAAGATGATGCCGAAAAACGATTGGTAAAAATCAAGGAAACTATTCACAGTATTATAAAATAACAGTAAAACCGCCAAGTGTAAACTTGGCGGTTTTACATATTCATATGATAACCACTGATTCTGAAATATTAAATTTAATAAAAATCAAATTTTTAATTCATTGCAAAAATAAGTGTACACACCAAGAGTCCAACCGAGCATTTTAGGTGCATCATATTCTTCATTTGTGTTTTCACCTGTGTGTCCGTTATATTTCTCCCACAAATTCTGAGTTTTTTCAAAATTACTTTCGATAAGATTCACATATTTGCGTGCAATTCGTTCAGCATCACTGTAATAACCATATTTAACAAGTCCCTTATAAGTAATAAGCTGTATAGGAGGCCAGATATTGGGATAATCCCATTGACCGTTCCAAGCAGGATTCGCTTCACCCGCACTTACACCATATTCAAGTTCAAACCTGTCAAGTGCTGATACTATCAACTTTGCTTGTTCAGGTGTTGCATGACCTGTAAACAAGGCGTAAAATGTTGCGGCTGATGCATAATCAGAATATTTTTCAGTATAAGGATTATAATCCTTGAAAATACCCTCACCCTGAACCCACAACACCTGCATTTTATTCTTTCGCTCTTCCATCCTTGTTTGCCAAATATCTTCTTCATTATTTAAAAGAACAGAAGCAAAATAGCGCATATTGTCTTCCATACCATAAAGCAAGGAATTTAATTCGCAGGAATTAAACTCGTGTGGCTTTTCAAGGAAACGCGAATTACAATCCCATCCGCTTTCACAAAAAGAACGGGTTGCCAAGAAAACAGTTTTCTTAATCTCGTCTGTAAGAACTTCAGGCTTATAACCAATACGAGATAAACCGTATTGTACAAGTCCCTCTAATTTATCAGGGTCAATTTCATACCCGGTATAACTATTCAGATTGTTTTTAAGTACCTTTTTTTCTTGCCAAAAAGTATATTCTTTCTTTAAGGTGTTATATGCCGATTTTAACCATTCTTTGTCACCTGTAACATCATATAACTCCCTCACCATTTGTGATAAAAATGGAGGCTGTGAACGTGTAAGAAAAAAAGTTCTATTGCCATTAGGCATAAATCCAAATTTTTCTACCAAATAAAGCATATTGTCAACATTGTTTTTAGCAAGTTCTACGTTACCCTCTACTAAAAGACCAACGTTCATAAAATATGTATCCCAATAATACATTTCCTGAAACATATCAGAGGCACAAGGAACAGTATACTTATAAGGCAAGCCAATTAATGTACCGTCATCTTCCTTATTATATCTAATAGTTTTAGGAAAATTTTCTGTTATGTACTTTTTGATTTCATTATTCATATATGAAACCTCCATAAAAATTATATAGTAAATATACCATAAAACTATAATAATTGCAATAAGCAGATGAGAAAAACTCACCTGCTTACAGTTATATTATTTCAATACATTCACATCGCGAAGTTATTTATCAAACGACGGGTTAATTTCGTAGAAGTTCTTTTCGTTGAGCTTGTCGGTTAATAATCGTAAACCTTCACCGAAACGTTGATAATGCACAACCTCACGCTGACGCAAAAAACGGATTACGTCTCTGACATCCGGGTCATCTGCACAATAGCGTAAAATATTGTCATAGGTTGTTCTGGCTTTTTGCTCGGCAGCCATTGACTCGTGAATATCTGTAATCGGGTCACCCTTTGATGCAAAGCTGATTGCGTTGTAAGGATAACCTCCTGCAGACTGCGGGAAAATTCCGTTTGTATGGTCTACAAAGTAAGCGTCAAAACCGGCTTTTTTAATGTCTTCTTCCGAAAGATTGCGTGTCAATTGATAGACGATTGTACCAACCATTTCCAAGTGTGCCAATTCTTCTGTACCTAAATAAGAAAGAAATTGTGCATTTATAGAAAAAACAAGAAAGGGAGTACGCAAATACTCCCTTTCTTGCTATTTAAAGTGCTTTTATTTCGTTTATTTCCTTGACATAATCGCCTTTTTCTTCTTCATCCATACCATCGAGTACACCCATACAAATACTTAAAATATCATCATTCGCTTGCTTATCTCTGGTTTTCTTTGCTACTACAGCTGGAACAGGGTTCTTGATTTTATACTTAAACTCTGGCATATAATCGTTATCTGGATTGAATGTATAAAAGCAGATTTCATCTTTATCGGCAATTAAATAATTTGATATTCTTCTTCGCAACTGCGACTTATCTTCATTACTGAATTTGTACCATTCTAAAATTGGTACTGTACTTGTAATAATGATTGTACTACCAAGAAAGTTTTTATTGCAAAAACGACTGCGGATACTCGTTGCCGTGTGGTTATCAAGTGCTTTAAGCAAATCGGCAAACTCAAAGGCATTATCTCTTAAATCGTCCAATATGACAGTTTCCTGTCCTTTATAGTCTTGCAAACTGTCATTTGCAGAAGATGACACATAAAAACTACCATCACCTATTTTTTCGGCAAGCATTTTTGCATAGGTTGTTTTACCGCTGCCTGTTGTTCCGTAAATGAAAATCACTTTTATATCTCTGTTGGGGTCTCTCATAATCTTTTCGCTCCTATTCTTAAATGCCGTTTTGAACAAGTTGCTATATTTAGCAAGTACAATATCATCAATATATTCAAAACGATTGTACTCTTTGATTGTACCATCTGCGATTTTTCGTAGGATAGTATTTACATCCGTTTTATCATCATCAATGATTGCTTGTTCTATGTCAAAGTTACTTCTAACATTCTCTATACTATAAGGATGTTTTTCAGGGGTGTTTTTATGAGTAAGGTACATAAGAATATCGCTTTTTCTGCCTTTTACCTTACATACATATTGTGGGGCATCGTTGAACCATTTTGCAACTGTATCAAAATTCGCACTACTTTTACCAAAATTAAGATACAAATGAATGTGCGGTTCTTTTAGGGTGCCCTCTTTGTGAGTCGGATTTTCACATTCATCATTTTTGGTATATACATCCTTATCGTGTATGATATATGCCCATTCTTTAATTGTTCGGTGCGATTCGATAATTTTTTCAATATCCTCTAATTTTACTTTTAAGTGCTTTAATTGTTGTGAATATTCACAATGTTTTGCCATAACGGTGGTCTCCTTTCAGAATTTGAATTTTAAAATTCTGAATACGGACAAAACAAAAGACCTAACGGTTTCCCCGTTAGGTCTAAATTAGCACCGATTAAAAAAGAAATAACGGAGAAACAGAAAGCAATAGTAACCTATTGTTCCTCTGTTCTGTCATCCGTTTTTCTCTTTAATTACCAACTCATGTCTTTAGACGGCACGCCGTCGGGACACTGCCAGTCGCCTCTTCATCAATGGAGCATCAATCTCTTGCGAGACGATTTCGTCAAAGGGTGGGTCTGCTCATTTGTTGCTCCCCACGGGCGATACGGTATCAATATTCAGTTGTTGCTCCCTATCAGTGAGAGCATTATTAGTATAGCATATTTTTGGTTAAAAGTCAAGTATTACACCCTTATTTTTACCCTTTTTACCCTTTTTTTACACGGCGTTGGACAAGCCCTCCAACGCCGTGTTTTCCTTTATTTATAAGGGTTTCTTGTATTATTTGCCCTTTTACCCACTCATTTCATAATTTCAACATTTTTTCAACCTGATTTACATTTACGATAAAATGTGCTATAATTAATTCAATAAATAAGACTTTAACGGAGGATATTAAAATGCAAAAATGGTGTACTGAAGATTGGCAATTTGAATTAACGGTTATAGAGGGAAAAGCAGGACATTGTAGGCTTGGATTGGAAAAAGGAGACAAATTTGTTTTTTCCTATGAATGTCCTGCTGGAATGTGCCCCAAAACAATGATAAAAATATACACTTGGTGTGAAGTTATCCGATGTGGTGGTGACTTTACATATAGAGGCGAAAAAGAAAAATACGAAATGAATATACCGTGTGCTGATGGATGTATACAATTTCATCTTAAAGCAACTCCTATTAACCGTGATGAAAATGGAAAACGGCTGCCCAATGGTCCCAGACCAAAAGACTGAAACTGTGATTTGTTGATTTAGAATTCCAAAAGGAGCATTATATGAATATTAGATTAGGAAATGAGACAGAAAGAAATGACATTTTAGAGAAATATCCATACACAAGTCAAGTGTTAGGTAATGGTGGTTACTTAATTGTTGCAGATGAAAATGATGAGATTGTGGGGTTCTTATGGGGATATGTGCAAGATATTCCTGTTTCAATTAACAAAAAAGAAATCTTTATCAATGTTATTGAAACTTTTAACCCTAAATTTAGGGGTAAAGGTATAGGTAGTGCTATGGTTAAAAAATGTATTGAAATTGCAAAAACAAACTCCTGTTATCAAGTAAGAGCATACTGTGATATAAATAATATGCCATCAAATATGTTATGGGTTAAAAATGGGTTTGCAATATCTCCTGTGAAAATGCCCGATAACAATATTCCTGGGTCATATGTCACTTATAAATTATAAGCAATCTAACCACTATATAAAAAGATATAAGAGAACATAACGTCTCTTATATCTTTTTTTGTTCGTTAATTTCCTGTTGCTCCGTTTCATACAATGCCTGTATATCAAGTTCAACGGCATTTCGTTTTTGCTCTAAATCGTAAAGTGTTTCGTTCATATTGTATCGCTCCTTTCCGTTTTCTTCACAATAAATATGATTGATGTTAATTGTGAATAGCGGTCTGCAAGACCTTACAGATTTA
Source organism: Acutalibacteraceae bacterium (assembly GCA_045649545.1). GTDB lineage: Bacteria > Bacillota > Clostridia > Oscillospirales > Acutalibacteraceae > UMGS172. The sequence goes on along the minus strand of JAZRQE010000057.1, from coordinate 1,491 downwards.
GTATAAATCGTAGTAAGTCATATTTCTGCGAAATAAAATCGGTTTTTCCATACTGATTTTGTAGAGCTGAGATATGACCGCACGAAAAAGCACCGTTTCCCAAGTGCATTGCAGTAAGGTTGAACGGCAACAAAAATCCTTTCGTGTGTTGCCGTTCCTTTGCTCTCGCATATTAGAGCAAAGGGGGGTTTTGTGATGAGCAATTATGCGATAATGCGATTTGCAAAATATAAGGTGGGTTCGGTTGCGAATATAGAGCGACACCAAAAACACAGGGAGCGATTACGAAACAGAAAACACCCTGAACGAGAAAACGAAAACCGCACTTGGCAAAGGGGTGAGCGAACAATGGCACGAACCATTAAAAAGGCAATCAAAGAGCAAGAGCGAACAACGGGAAAGAAAGTCCGTAAAGATGCGAATGTGCTTTGTGAGTTGGTTTTGACTTTCTCGCCTGAAATGGAAGATAAAATCAATTTACCTGAATGGGTAAAAGCAAACTTTGCTTGGGTTCGTGATACCTTTGGAAAAGGTAAAATGATACGGGCGGATTTGAATTGTGATGAAAGCACAAAACATTTGCATTGTTTTGTCATAATGACTGATGAACAAGGCAAGTTCAATTCGTCAAGGTTTTTCAACAAGAAAAGTCAGGTCGTTGCATTACAGGACAGTTATGCGGCTGCAATGGCACCGTTCGGTCTTGTTCGTGGCGAAAGCAAAGAGCAGACAGGAGCAAGACACCAAACACTTAACGAATGGCACAAGGCAGAGAGCGAAAGACTTGAAAAGGAACTTGTTGAAATGGCAAACAATGTTTTAGCAGATGAAACAGAGATTGCACCACAATCCATTGAGAGTGAAATTTTTGATGATTTGAGGTAACATGCCGTATGAACAATTTTGAAAAAGAATGCAAACGGTGTAATGTTGAGAAATGGAAAAAGGCACTCCGTATTGCAGAGATACGAAAAGAAACTGCCTGTTCCTATGAACAGGCAGAGCAAACATATAATGATGAACAAAGCAAAAAGGATAAGCAGAACTAATCTGCCTATCCTTTTATTGTTATTCTGTTTCTGTGAGTTCGTTTTTAGGTGCTTTTTCAAGCAGTTCTTCAAACTGTTCTTTTGATAGGATAGTGAATTCTGCCGTATAGTCTTTTCCTCTGCCTGATGTTTTATATTGCATATAAATCGGCATTGGGATAAACGATAAACGGAACTCCAACAGATTAAGGGGATAAACAAAAATCTGTTTTGTAACCCTTTCGTAAAATGCTTCGTTCAGGTCATTCTCGGAAAGTGCGAGCACAGACTCTAACTGTTCTACATACTCGGTGTATATTTGTACCTCTGCACTCGCAGAATCGCCCTGTTCTTGCATTTGACGGAGTTGTGCTTGTAAATCTTCATATTGCTTGTTAAGTGTTCCAATACTTGAATAATAGGCAATATCAGGAACAGAACCACTTGTCCAACCCAAAGTGAG
>JAZRQE010000056.1:0-7002 GCA_045649545.1 Acutalibacteraceae bacterium | reverse complement strand
TTCACAGAGTGACCTATATCGACCCGCTTGCAAGCCGTTCAGCAGTTTGATTAAATTCAAAAGCACTGTTGCCTATGCTACCGCATAGGCAACTTTTATTAAATTGCATTCGAGGTGTATTATGTTCAAAATTATGTTCGTGTGTCACGGCAAGAATTGAACAGCCCAAGCTATGCAACCTTATGCCACGAAATGCAAGGATTTTTTACATTTCATACTACCACCGTACTACTTTTGAAAATCAACTAAAAAGCCCTGAATATGACTAAAAGAACCCGTTTCCATTGTAGGAGACAGGTTCTTTGTTTGTTCGATAAATTTACATTTGTCACTCTGACAAACTAGAAATCACGCCTTGTTATTTTCTGTCTCTTCGTCTTAGCAATTTTTCTGGTTCCTTTACATAACTTCTTACCACACTTCCACAACTACGGCAAATAGAATGACATAATGCAACTCCACCCCACTTATTATTAACTGCTGTTACTACCGCATATCCAGTCTGATGACTCTCAATTATTTCAGTTCCATCACAAAATGGACAATTCTTTACATATTTATCTTGCATATTGCACCTCCGTAAATTCAAGGTTTCTGTCCCTTACAAATTGGAATTTGTTTAACTGTTCTCTTTCTTTTTGGTTGCCAACCGATTCCAAAGAATCACAATTCCTCTTTTACTGCCAAAAACTATAGCATAGAACACAATATAGATACCAAATTCAAGCCAAAAGTTTTTAGAGTGGAACAATTTCAGCGACACAAAATCAGTAACTGAAACAACTATCATTATCAACAGAATATCAATGATTATATCAATTATTTTCTTTTTCATACTATTGCACTCCTTCGTCAAATTTTTATTTATCGGTTAGTTAATTATATCATATTCCGCTACAAATATCAATACGCTATGGTTCGCAAGCGGTGTTAATATTGATGTTCTATATTGTTTTTGAAAAACAAAAAGCAATATAAAGGGGTGCAGGGGTACGCCCTTGCCACAACTAACAAACTATAAAAAGATTGAAAATAGCATTACAAAATGTTATATTAAAATCAAGAAACATAGCGACGAACTTGTCTCCCTCTGACGAGGGAGGTGGCAAAACGAAGTTTTGACGGAGGGAGAGACAACTATGCTGATTAAATTTTCGTGTATTCTCTCCCTCAGTCAGCTACGCTGACAGCCGCTGACGGCGGCCGTCTCTCTCTGTCACTTTGTGACATCTCTCTCGCACAGCGAAAGAGTCTCCCCTCGTCAGAGGGAGCCACGAATAACATCATCTAAAAGGAAAAATCAGAAAAGATAAAGTAGGATATGAAAGAATATAACAAATCAAACATCCCTCTTGCGAAAACTTTACGTAAAAATATGACACCTTGGGAACGGAAATTGTGGTACTTATTTTTAAGGAATTATCCTATCCGTTTTCAACGACAAAAGGCAATAGGAAACTACATAGTGGATTTTTATTGTGCCAAAGCAAGACTTGTGGTTGAGCTTGACGGTAGTGGGCATTATACTCCGGAACAAACCGAAAAAGACAAAATACGCACCAAAGAATTAGAAAATATGAATTTAACAGTTTTAAGAGTTTGTAATTTGGATATTGACCATAATTTTAGCGGTATATGTGAACACATAAATTTAACTGTAAAAAAATCTCTCCCACAAAACGACAGCTGAAATAATTTATGTTGCTTATTTGTTTCTCTCCCTCCGTCACAGTGTAACTGTGACACCTCCCTCGTCAGAGGGAGGCAAGAAAACTAGAATAAGGTGATAAAATGTTCAAAATAATGTTCGTCTGTCACGGGAACATTTGCCGTTCGCCTATGGCTGAATTTATTTTCAAGGACCTTTTAGAAAAACGCGGTTTAACCGAAAAATATTATGTTTCCTCCTCGGCAACCAGCACCGAGGAAATATGGAACGGTATCGGCAACCCCGTATACCCGCCCGCCAAAGCCGAGCTTAAAAAACACGGTATTTCGTGTGACGGCAAACGTGCCGTACAGGTCACTCGCGAGGATTATGTAAACTATGACCTGCTGGTTGTTATGGACTCCAATAATATGCGAAACATTATGAGGATTATCGGCTCCGACCCCGATAAAAAGGTGCATAAACTTTTGAAATTTGCCAAAGTCGACCGAGATGTGTCCGACCCGTGGTATTCAGGCGACTTTACCACCTGCTACAACGATATTCTTTTGGGCTGCACCGCATTGCTTGATACACTGGAATCAAAATAGGTAAAATACAATATCTTGTCAAAATTTTGTGTTTTTGCACTTGTAAAACACTAAAAAGTATGTTAAACTATATAAGCGAAAAGAGTTTCGGCGAAATTCATTTCGCTTATTTTTTTTGAGGAACAATTTTGAGAAGTAAAGTGTAAAAGAGGTTAAGAAATGTATCGTGTCGGTTTTGATAATGACAAATATTTGCAAATGCAATCCGAACATATTCAGGAACGCATAAAGAAGTTTGGCGGTAAACTGTATTTGGAGTTTGGCGGTAAGCTTTTTGACGACTATCACGCCGCACGTGTTTTGCCCGGCTTTGCTCCTGACTCAAAAATCAAGATGCTTGCTCGCTTGAAAGACCAAGCCGAAATTGTCATTGTCATAAACGCCGCTGATATTGAGAAAAACAAGGTCAGAGGTGACCTCGGCATAACATACGACCTCGATGTTTTACGCCTTATTGACGCTTTCCGCGGATTTGGACTTTACGTGGGCAGTGTTGTGCTTACCCGCTACACAGGTCAGTCCTCAGCTGACGCTTTTGCCAACAAGTTAAAGAATTTAGGCGTTCCCGTTTACAAACATTATCCAATTTCCGGCTACCCTTCTAACCTTAAATTGATTGTTTCTGACGAAGGATACGGCAAAAACGAATATATCAAAACCACCAGAAACCTCGTTGTTGTTACCGCACCGGGACCCGGAAGCGGCAAAATGGCAACCTGCTTAAGCCAGCTTTACCACGAGCATAAACGCGGTGTTGAAGCAGGCTATGCAAAATTTGAAACCTTCCCAATTTGGAATTTAGCTTTGAAAAACTCGGTCAACCTCGCATACGAGGCTGCCACTGCCGACCTTAACGACGTTAATATGATTGACCCGTTCCATTTGGAAGCCTACGGTGAAACTGCCGTAAACTACAACCGCGATGTTGAAATTTTCCCTGTTGTTAAGGCTTGTATGGAAAGAATGTTAGGCAGCTGTCCTTATAAATCCCCGACCGATATGGGCGTTAATATGGCAGGAAACTGCATTTTTGATGCCGATGCCGTAAAAAAGGCTGCCGATAACGAGATTATTCGCCGTTATTACGATGCTCAGTGCCGCAAGAGCAAAGGTGAAACCGACGACACCGAAACTATGAAAATTGAACTTTTGATGGAGCAGGCAGGCATTAATACTGCCGACCGCAAGGTTATCGCCGCGGCAAACCAAAGAGCTGAAGAAACTGATGCTCCCGCCGCCGCAATCGAGTTGCCCGACGGACGTATTATCACCGGCAAGACAACTTCCCTGCTCGGTGCAAGCTCGGCACTTTTGCTTAACGCTTTGAAGGCTTTAGCCGGAATCCCAAAAGAAGTTCGCTTAATCCCGCAAAACGTTATCGAACCTGTGCAAGAATTAAAAGTTAACTCATTAGGCAACCACAACCCAAGATTGCATACCGACGAAATTTTGATTGCACTCTGCATTTCGGCAGTTACTGATGAAAATGCCAAAAAGGCAATGGGCAAACTTTCAGAATTACGTCATTGCGAGGCACACAGTTCGGTTATGTTGAGCACCGTTGACACTAATGTGTTTAAAAAGTTGGGCGTAAACTTAACCTTAGAGCCGAAATACCAAACCAAAAAACTTTACCACGGTTGATAAAATTATTAAAGCGTTGCTTAAAACAAGCAACGCTTTTTATTTTACACAAAAAAGTCCCCACCGAAAATTAATCTCAATTTTCGGTGGGTATCAATTCTGAATCTCCATTGGTCTGTACCTCACATATCATAACGTATATATGTTAAAGTTTGACACTATTAAATTGTAAATGTTTGGTTTTTCTTATTCTTTTAAGAACCGTTACTCAATTAACCCTTGGACTCACCTATTTAAAACTTATCAGCCTGACGCTTGCACTTCACAATAACGCACTTTTCTTTGACCCTTAGTTCATCGGTAACACCAAACTTATGAATATCGTAATCTTTAAGCCTCTAATTTAACTGTACTTCGGACTCACCCTTCACTGTTTAATAAATCTAAAACGTACTAAACTGTATTTCGGACTCATTCCTTTTCATCTTTATAGTTTTGAGGTTTTTAACTTAACTGTTCTTTGGACTCATTCCTTTCTATTTTATTTTCACCAAAATGCACCGGTGGTTCATCTAACATTTTCATCGGAATCAGTCCCCTTTCTTACCCTTACGACGTCGTGGTTTATTTGTTTTTTATCGGTTTTTGTCTTTCCTTTGACTACATTATACACAAGGTGTAGACATTTGTCTATTCGCAAATTCAACAAAGTATTAAAAAAATCTTTGTTTATCTCGTCAGTTGACATTTTTATTTAAAAATGATAGAATAGATTTGTTGATTGGTTTTAAAAGCGGTTCGCGTATCACTTACGCGGACCGCTTTTTTGTATATTGCGGCCTTTTCGTGCAACAATAACCCAAAACGAAAAAGGCGGTAAATTTATGGCTAAAAGACAAGGCAAACGCACAACCGTTTTGGAAAACGGTGTATATATCGGTTCATACTCTGCGACAGTCGGTCCCAAAGAAGCCGAGGGACCTCTTTCCAAATACTTCGACAAGACCTTTCAGGACGAATTTTTAGGACAAAGCTCATTTGAAAAAGCGGAAAGCCAATTGCAAAAAGTTTCAGTCAGCACAACTTTAAAAAAGGCCGACCTCTCCCCAACTGACATTGATATGATTTTCGCGGGTGACCTATTAAACCAGTGCATCGGCAGTGCTTATGGTTTACGTGAACTTGGAATCCCGTTCATAGGACTTTACGGAGCCTGCTCAACAATGGCGTTAAGCACTATAATGGCAGCAACAGCCATTGAAAGTGGTGCGGCAGAAAAGGCAATCGCCGTCACGTCATCACACTTCTGCAGTTCGGAAAGACAGTTCCGTTTTCCGTTAGAATACGGCGGACAGCGTCCGCCTACAGCACAATGGACAGTTACCGGCTCAGGCTCGGTGCTGTTACGCAGAAACACAAATGGAATTAAAGTTAACGCATACACAGTCGGCAAAATCATCGACCTTGACGTCACCGATATGAACAATATGGGTGCCGCCATGGCACCTGATGATGTTAAAATAAGACCATACCCAACACACGAGGGTATGGTCTTATTCTACACACAAATCCAGTATTTAAGGGGGTTTAGAGCACTTTTTAACTAATTCAAACCGCATAAATCATATTGAAAAAATAGGGAGTAATTTTCACGCACTATGTGAAAGTTTCTCCTAAAAATAAGGAGGTTAAAATGAGTTTATTTAAATTTCTAACACAAAAGTATGGATATAACAAACCCATACTAGCCAATGAGGTTCAATACGAAAACTATCCCAAACAACAAATCTACAAAGAGCTAAGCAAACTATGTAAATCAAAAAAGATTGTACGACTTGAAAGAGGTGTGTATTTCATACCCAAGAAAACTAAATTCGGTACGCTTATCTTTAATACTACAACTGCTATTGAAAAGAAATATATTTGTGATAATGAAGAAGTCTTTGGTTATTACTCGGGTACTTATATTCAGTATCAACTAGGATTAACAAAGGTTAAACCAAAGACAATCAATATTTATACCAACATCGAAAAGAAAAGGTCGCGAACAGTTACAATTGCAGGGCAAAGAATTATATTGCGTTCCGCACGAACCAAAATCGACAAACACAACGCCCCAGTCCTTTGCTTTTTGGAACTGATGAACGGAATTGATGTTGAAACTCTTGACGAGTATAAACGCAAACTTTTATCTGACTATATCTCAGAAAATCGCATAACCCAAAAGCAAATTACCAAATACATACCGTATTTCCCCGATAAGACTTGCCGAAATCTAATTGAAAGCGAGGTAATCTACCGTGTCCCGCAGTAATAGTTGTATGGTTTGTACATACCTAATCGAACTTGTAGCAGGAATAATGACCGGTTACATATTTATATATCTTGATGATGCTATTGTGATGAGATTTGCACTTTTGATTTTATATATCCCAGCAGTTCTTGTCCTTGTAGATGCAAAATCAAAAATGGTGCGGTTCCTTGTCTACCTTATGCTGACGGCAGTCTGCTTTTGGGGTTTGCTTTATGCCATCTATTTCCGCCGACCTTTTGGCTTTTCGCTTATCTTTTGTGCCATTGTCGGCTTTGTTTACTATGTTATATTTAGCGACACCGCCAAAAAAGATAAACTGTCAAAAATAATTATCGTCAACTTCTGTTTTTTCACACTCGTGTTCTTAATCGCTCTTTCTTGCAACCTGATGTTTAACCCCAGACACGCACCTCTCCTCAACGGCGGTGCAGTTATGTGGTGATGAAAAACCTCTCTGCCGAATTTCAGCAGAGAGGTTTTTACTACTTATCAAAAGAAACAGGCTCTGTATCGTTGGTGGCAAAAGCGTTAGGACCGGGATCAGACATTGAGAAATACATTTTAGCAGCCTTTGTTGTGCCGAAATCTCTGTTAGACCCGGAGTTTTGCACCTTGTTAAAGGCATCACGGAACATTTGATTATGCGCTTCCTCACGATTTAAAAGGAAGTCGATGGTCTCACGCACCTTTTTGTCGTCAATCTGGCGGTAAAGATATTCATAAACTACCTTTGCACGTTGCTCAGATGCGATATTGCTGAGCAGGTCTGCGCACAAGTCTCCCGTAACTGTTACATAATCTCCGGTCCATGAGTAGCCCGAAGCATTTATAAGTCCGGGGTTAAG
>JAZRQE010000055.1:0-61892 GCA_045649545.1 Acutalibacteraceae bacterium | reverse complement strand
TAGCTATGAGTAGAAAAAGAATCCTCCTTCGTCTAAAATAGAAGTGGGTTTGCCAACCACAACAAAAAGACGAAGGAGGAATCAAGTATGAAACTTGACACAGATAGTTTAGCACACACGAAATGGAATTGCAAATATCATATAGTATTTGCACCCAAATACCGCCTCCAAGTAATCTATGGAAAGATAAAGGCAGATATAGGAATAATGCTTAGAAAGTTATGTGAGTATAAGCAGGTAGAAATAATAGAGGCAGAAGCCTGCAAAGACCATATACATATGCTGGTATCCATACCGCCCAAGTATAGTGTGTCACAAATAATGGGGTATCTCAAAGGAAAAAGCAGTTTGATGATTTTTGAGAAATATGCCAATATGAAATACAAATATGGAAACCGGCATTTTTGGTGCAGAGGATACTATGTAGATACAGTACGAAGAAATAAGAAAGCAATTGCAGAATACATACGAAATCAATTGCAGGAAGATATATCTTACGACCAAATGTCATTGGTAGAGTATGTAGACCCGTTTACGGGTAAGCAGGCAAAAGAAGGCAAATAAAAAATGCCCCTTTAGGGGCAGCCGGTGAAAGTGTTGCGGTTGGCAAACCTTTCGACGAGCCTATAGGCTCGGCCGGTCTTATGCCCTAAGGGGGCAGTGCATACTACCGGCACGGCCGGTAGTTATGATTACTATATTTTAATCACAGCTCATTCCAATATTTTCTATCAAGGCTTCTGAGCTGTATCGCTTGGGCGATATGGGTAGCACTTATGGTTTCTTTACCGTCAAGGTCGGCTACTGTTCGTGCGATTTTTAAAATTCGGTCATAAGACCTTGCCGACATTCCTAAACTTTCAAAAGCATTTTTGAGAATTTTATTTGCAGAGTCGTCTAACTTACAGTATTTTTGCATCAAGTTCGAGGTCAATCTCGCGTTGCAGGTGATGTTAGTGCCTTTGTAACGCTCGTTTTGGATGGCTCTGGCTTTTTCTACTCGTGCTTTGATTGTGGCAGAGGTTTCTCCGTCACGCTTGCCGGTTAATTCTTCGTATTCAACCGCCGGTACTTCAACGTGTATATCAAGTCGGTCAAGCATAGGTCCTGAAATTTTAGCTAAATACCGTTTCACGGCCTGCTGAGAACAAATACAAGCCTTTTTGTTGTGACCGAAATATCCGCAAGGGCAGGGGTTCATTGCGGCAACAAGTGAAAATTCACAAGGGTATGTAAGCCTGCCGTTAGCACGTGATATGGTTACTTGACCGTCTTCAATCGGTGCTCGTAAAACTTCCATTGCCTGACGGGAAAATTCAGGAAATTCGTCTAAAAACAGTACGCCGTTATGTGCCATTGAAACTTCACCCGGACGGGGTACGATACCGCCACCCGAAAGACCTGCCGCCGAAACAGTGTGGTGCGGTGCTCTGAACGGGCGGTTGGTTATCAAAGGAATATCTTTGGGTAATGCTCCGGCAACCGAATGAATTTTGGTTGTTTCTATAGATTCTTCAAAGGTCATAGAGGGTAAAATCGACGGCAAACGTTTTGCCAACATACTTTTACCCGAACCCGGTGGGCCGATAAGCAGTACGTTATGTCCTCCTGCGGCAGCAATTTCCAAAGCTCTTTTTGCGGCAGCTTGTCCTTTAACGTCGGCAAAATCGAGCGTTGTTTTGGCTGTTGCCGTTATATCGGGAGCTGAAGCGGGTTTTATAAGTTCTTCGTTCCTTAAATGTGCAACCAACTGTTTTACATTGTCAACAGGGTAGATTTCAATGCCCTCTACCACCGATGCCTCATAAGCGTCGGCTTTCGGCACAAAAAACTTTTTAATTCCGTTGCGTTGTGCTTCAATAGCCATTGAAAGCATACCGTTTATGTGTCGCAATTCGCCGTCTAATGACAGTTCTCCTATAAATGCACATTCGGATAAATCACATTCAGCCATAAGTTGATTGGATGCATTTAAAATAGATAATAATGAGGGTAAATCATACATAGAGCCGGCTTTTTTAATGTCGGCAGGGGCTAAATTGACCGTGATTTTGGTTGTGGGGAACTTAAAACCGCTGTTTTTTAAAGCCGAACGGACTCGGTCACGCGACTCCTTGACGGCGGTGTCAGGAAGCCCCACCACATCAAAAGCAGGGAAGCTGTTGGAAATATCGGCTTCTACTTCAACCATATAAGCATCAATACCGAAAATTCCTGTGCTATGTAATCTTGTGAACATAAAATACCTTCTAATACTATAATTTTTAAAAATCCGGTGCCGTAAATTCCGCTTGGCACCGGATTATTTTTATTATTATAATGGAATAGGTTAATCGAAACGTTTTTTGAACGTTTCGACTAACTACAATCATTATCAGCCGTAACTGTTGTTTGAGCCAATTGTTACGGTTGTTGTTTCGTAACGGTGTTCTTTATACATTCGAACAGTTACCTTATCACCCGGCTTGCATTTTTCCAAAGCTTCAATAAAATCGGTGTATTCTTTGATTTCAACACCGTTAAACTTTGTGATAATGTGTCCGTTTTCAATGCCTGCTTTATCTGCCGGACCGTTAGGAACAACATTTTTAACTGCGGCACCTGCGGGTAAATTATATTTCTCTAAATAATCGCTTGTGAATTTATAAATTTCAATTCCTATATAAGGAGAAGGGTTTTTGTTCTCAATAATTTCGTCAACAACCTCTTTAACGGTGTTTGTCGGAATTGCAAAACCCATACCTTCAAAACTCTCATCAACTAATTTTGATGAGTTAATACCGATAAGCTGTCCCTTGGAGTTAAGCAAAGCACCGCCTGAGTTTCCCGGGTTAATGGCGGCATCGGTTTGGATAAGGTCCATTTCACCAATAGCATCTATTGTGATAGTGCGGTTAAGACCGCTGATAGTGCCGTATGAAACCGAGTTCAAAAAATCAATTCCGCCCGGGCAACCAATGGCAACGGCATATTGTCCGACCTTAATGGTGCTTGAATCAGCAAGCTCAATGGCAGGCAATCCGGTTTTTTCAATTTTAACAACAGCCAAGTCTGCCGAAATATTATAGCCGACGATTTTTGCTTCAACCGAATTTTGAGGGTCGGACATCAAGAAAACTTCAACTGACGAGTTTTCGGAATAGTCATTTATAACATCAGCAATAACGTGGTAGTTTGTGATTATATATCCGTTGGATTTATAGATAACACCGGAGCCTTCACCGGCAGTCTTTTGTGAACTGCCGAAGATACTTTGAACCCAAACTTTTGTACGTATACCGACACAACACATTGCACTCTTTTCGTAAACAGCCTCAACAATAGACTCAATGTTTCCCGAAATAGTGATATTAGAAGTGCTGTTATTAGAGGTGTCCTCAATGTTTGATGAACTGTCAGGAGTCGATACTGTATCAGATGGTGTGCCGCCCGTAGAGCCTTTTCTGTCAGAGCCTAATGCTAAAACTGCTGAGCCGGCACCGATAATAGCCGAAAGAATAATGCACAGTATAACTGTTCCCAAACCGAAACTTTTCTTTGGCGGTTGGGGAGGTTTAGGTTCTTCAGGTTCAAACTGGCTGTTGGGAGTATACCCGTAACTTTGGTTTGGGGTATAACTATAGGATTGTTTTTCCGAGTCTAAGTTCTCCGAAGAACTAAAAACGTTTTTGTTTTCATCCATTTTTATATCTCCTTTTTTAAAAGGCGTTTGAATTATATTGTAAATTTCATATTACTATTATAGTCAAAAAATGTTACAAAGCAAGCACGAAAATGTAAACAAACAATAAATAAACTACATAAACGGGGCAAAAACATTAAGTAATGCTTGTGTAAAACGTTTTCTTAAAGGACGTTTTGACCATTTTGACAGCACAATTTCTTCCGAAACATTCTGCATCTTTAAAAAATGTTCCTTTATATCTTCAATTGCCTTTGTTTTGCACATCCAGACGCCGCACTCAAAGTGGAAATAGAAACTGCGGTAGTCCATATTAATTGTTCCGCAGGTTGCAACCGAGTCATCTGATACAAAAAGTTTAGAATGAACGAAACCGGGAGTAAACTCGAAAATTCTGACACCGGCTTCCAGTAATTCCTGATAGTTAAACTGTGTTACGGGGTGGACGTACCACTTATCGCGGATTTTAGGAGTTAAAATTCTGACATCAATACCTGCTTTTGCGGCAGAGGTTAAAGCGGTAGTCATAGTATTATCAAGTATTAAATATGGCGATACGATATAAACATAATCCTTAGCAGTGCCTAAAATCTGACGGTAAATTCCCTCACCGGGGTAATGCTTGGTATCAAGCGGATTTTCCATATACGGTTGAACATAGCCTGATGCTTTCGGGAAGGTATCCACAATGTATTTTTTAGGGTCGAGCCGCTCGCGTGACATACTGCTCCACATTTCGCAAAAGGCTACGGCAAAGCTGGTTGCGGCAGGACCTTTCATAATAAGTGCACAGTCCATCCAATAGCCGTGAGGGGAGGTTTCGTTGATATATTCATCAGCAATATTAAGTCCGCCGGTCATTGAAATATATCCGTCAATAACGCAGATTTTACGGTGGTCGCGGTTATTTAAAAACAGGTCAACCGATGCTCTGACGCGGTTAAACGCCATAACACGGATGCCTTCTTTACGTAAATTTTTAACAAAGTTGCGGTTCTGACGTGAAATTGAGCCGAAATCGTCAAAAATAATTCTGACTTCAACGCCTTCCTCTGCTTTTCTGCGAAGCACATCGTGGATAGCGTTCCACATTTTACCGCGAGCTAAGATAAAATACTCTAAAAAGATATATTTCTCGGCAGTTTCAAGTTCTTCCAACATTCTTGGTAAAAACTTTTCGCCGGGCGATAAGTATTCTACCGTTGTGTCTGTGTAGACGGGATAGCCCGATTCGTGAAAAAGGAACTGTGATTGACGTGCATGGTCAACATCCTCAAAATGCAGGTCGGTTACGACCTGAGGGTCTTGCCAAAGATAAGTTTTGTTTAACTTTTTCTGCTGTGACATTCTTTTTTTGAGTATAGGTTTAACCTTGCCGTTTCCCCATAAGAAGAACAGTACGCCGCCAACCAGTGGGGTTGCTAAAATAAAGATAATCCACATCATTTTATAACTTGGGTTATCCCGTTTGTTTAAAATCGCGAAAACAATTACCAATGAAGCAAGTTGAATAAAGAAATATATAACCCTTGAAATGTTGGACATATAAAGTTCGATAACCGTCCAAATGGCAATTTGAAAAAGGATTAACAGTCCTGCGGTGATAATACGTCCAGGTAAGGCAATACCGCGTTTATGTTCTTTTTTTAGTTTTTCCGTTTTCTTTGACACAGTATAACCCCCTAACATTTTCACATTATACAATCATTAATATAATTATATTTAAAAACAGCCGCACCCCGAAGTAATTTCCGCAAGGTCGGCTGTGGCAATATTTATTATATACTAAAAACTTACAATTTGCAAGTCATGTCAGGTTTGAGGTTAAAGCAAAGTGCAATCTAAAAGATTGAAACCGTATTCAGAGTCAGTATTTTTTGTGAAGTGAGAAACCGCAGTGTAGGTTTCGGCGTCATATCCTCCGTAGATAAAGGTCACCGAGGACACAACCTCAAACTGACCATCTGCAGTTTCGGTTACCGATATAATACTGTGGTTTTGTGTGCCTACTTCGTAGCAGGGGAGAGCAACAAAGCCTTCAGGTGCAAATTCGGTTTTTACATTGGATAAGTCAACATCTTTTCCGTAAAAGCTTTTGATAAAGCCTTCTGCTAAAATTTTGCTGACGTTAATTCCGTATCCGGGAATATCAACTGCATAATCGCGAAGCGAAATGGCAGAACTTACAGCAATACGGTCAGTTGTTTTAAAATTGTCCCCATAACAGAAGTTGAGGTTCAGCATATTTAAAAACTGTTCTTCGGGTGAAACAGCAGGTGTAACGCCGTCAATAACGGTTTCAGAGGTTTCAACCGAAATATACTCTTCAGTTTCTTCAACGGTGTTTACTTTGCCCTCTGCGGCCTGTGTCATATAAGGAATTTGAATAGTAAACACATCAGTGTCTTGCTCTTTGGTGTTGGGGGTTAAGAGTAAAGCGAAACTGCAAACGGCGACCGAAACTACAACTGCAACAGCGGCCAAAATAACACATATTTTTTTTGTTTGCATACGCTTCACCTCCACAACATCTATGAGTCTATATTAATATTATATACATCATATTGCATAAAAGCGTATCAATGAAATTACAGTTTGATTAAATTTAGGTTACAATTATTACAAACGTGTAACATTTAACAAGCGAACTGTGTCGAAAAGGTGAAAATAATAAAATATTGAATAAAAAAGAGGTGTAATATTTAAGGCTAATATAAAACAGTGTAACCTTCCGTGAGGAAGGTTACACATTAGGTTTTTTAGTACAAATCAATACCCAGTTGGTTTAATAATAATTGAACTGCCTCGGTGCTTTTTGCAAATTGGGAAATAGGGACACCCAATTTCATAAGTTTTTCTGCATCCGAACGGTTGAAAAACGAGCCTTGGGTCTTGTTTTCACCGTCAGGAAATTCCCAGTTGACCTGAGCTATGTTATCTATCAAAGCCATAATTGCGGTTGAATATTTTACAACCTCGGTTTCCCACTTGTTGCCGTCCTCATTTTGAGTGGTATCATGGGTCGAGTCAAATTTTAGCGTGATGGTGTAAGGCTTTTCTGTGGCTTGTACCAAAACACTGTATTGACCGAGTTCTTCCTGGGGGTTAAGTTTGGCAATCAAAGCGGTTACGGCGTCAGTATCGTTCAAATCGGGATTTTTCATATTGTATAGTTCGGTTGATTGCTCGGTTGCATTAGTTGAGTTCAACAATGTTTCAAAGGTCTGTGTCGGCTCGCCTGGGTTTAAATAATCATCTTTCGGAGAGGTTATAATATTGACGACCAACCACGGCACTGCTACCAAAAGTATGACAATAGTTAAAAAAACGGCAACAATTCTTTTTGTTTTCTTCTGCTTTTTAAGTTTAACATCCTCTGCGGTAAGGGTTTCGTTGCGGTCGGCCTTTTTAAAAACCGTTGAGTTTTCAAAATCGATTCCCTGAGGTCTAACTTTGCGTTTTTTACTCATAAAAAATTATCCTTTTCATTTGTTCTATATCCTGATTATATTATCATACAAATCAAAAACTTGCAATACTTTAGGTTAATTTAAAAAGTCCGTAAAATTTGAGATAAATATATGTTTACATTATAATGAAATTGTGGTATCATATATCAAAATATTGAAATTCTTAAGGAAGTGTTAATAATGAAGGCTGTTTTGACCGTAGTAGGTAAGGATGCAGTAGGTATTTTATCAAAGGTTTCGACTAAATGTGCAGAGTATAATGTCAATATTCTTGATGTTTCACAGTCCATTTTGCAGGATATGTTCTGTATGATTATGGTTGTTGACGTTGACAAAATTAATGTTCCATTTGGCGAGTTCAGTGATTTGATGGCCAAAATGGGCGACGAGATACATATGTCTATCCATGTTATGCATGAGGATTTGTTCAACTCAATGCACAGAATCTGATTTTGAGGTATAAAAATGTTAGAAACAAGAGATATTTTAGAAACGATACAGATGATTCAGGATGAAAATCTTGATATTCGTACCGTTACAATGGGCATTTCGTTGCTCGACTGTATTGACAGTGATATTGATAAAGCTTGTGAGCGTATTTATGAAAAGATTACTCGCAAAGCCGAAAAGTTAGTTCCCGTTTGTCAGGAAATTGAAAAGGAATTGGGTATTCCCATTATTAATAAGCGTATTTCGGTAACTCCTATTGCAATTATTGCCGCCGCCTGCCGTTCTAAAGACGTTGTAAAATTTGCCGTCACCTTGGAAAAAGCAGCCAGAGCAGTCGGTGTTAACTTTATCGGCGGATATTCGGCTTTGGTTCAAAAAGGTTTTGCTGCAGGCGACCGCGAATTGATTGAAAGTATCCCCGAAGCATTGAGTGTTACCGACCACATTTGTTCATCGGTAAACATCGGCTCAACTAAAACCGGCATTAATATGGATGCTGTGGCTTTAATGGGTAAGGTTGTGCGTCAAACTGCCGAGCTTACTGCTGACCGTGAGTGCATCGGTGCTGCAAAGTTGGTTGTTTTCTGTAACGCTCCTGAGGATAATCCCTTTATGGCAGGTGCTTTCCACGGTCCCGGTGAGCCGGACTGTGTTATTAATGTCGGCGTTTCAGGTCCCGGTGTTGTGCGTGCTGCTTTAGCACGTGAGGAGGCTCAAGAATTAGACCTTTCGGGTGTTGCCGATTTAATCAAACGTACTGCATTTAAAATAACACGTATGGGTCAGTTGGTTGCCCAAAGAGCAAGTCAGCGTTTGGGTGTCCAGTTCGGCATTGTTGACCTATCGTTAGCACCGACACCTGCAGTAGGCGACTCGGTTGCTCATATTTTAGAAGAAATCGGTTTGGAATCGGTTGGTGCTTGCGGTACTACCGCTTGTCTTGCAATGCTTAATGACGCCGTTAAAAAAGGTGGAGTTATGGCTTCAAGCCATGTTGGTGGACTTTCGGGTGCATTTATTCCCGTTACCGAGGATGCAGGTATGATTGATGCTGCACGTTCGGGTGCTTTGACAATTGAAAAATTAGAGGCTATGACGGCAGTTTGCTCGGTCGGTCTTGATATGATTAACATTCCGGGAGATACACCGGCAGAGGTCATTTCGGCAATTATCGCCGACGAAGCTGCAATCGGTATGGTCAACTCCAAAACCACCGCAGTTCGCGTTATTCCCGCTATTGGCAAAAAAGAGGGAGAGGAACTCAACTTCGGCGGATTGTTGGGTTCGGGTCCCGTAATGCCGGTAAACCGTTATTCACCCGCTAAGTTTATTAGTCGCGGCGGTAGAATCCCCGCACCGTTGCAGAGTTTGAAGAATTAAACTACAAAAATCGCAATAAACCGACCGTTTTCTTTTGTTTTTAAGGCGGTCGGTTTATTTTATTAACGAAAACAGTAATAAAACAAGTATTTAGGTTAAAAAAATTAAGTTTTACAACTTTTTGCTTGACTAAATTTAACAATTTTAGTAAAATATTGCTTAAT
Organism: Acutalibacteraceae bacterium; assembly: GCA_045649545.1. Classification (GTDB taxonomy): domain Bacteria; phylum Bacillota; class Clostridia; order Oscillospirales; family Acutalibacteraceae; genus UMGS172. The sequence goes on along the minus strand of JAZRQE010000055.1, from coordinate 52,746 downwards.
TATTAAAAAAGTTAAGATATGCCGTAGAGAAACGGTAAGAAGAAAGAGGATATTATGACTGAAAATAAGTTTAATGTTCCTGAAGGCTTTTTCGAGTCTTTGAGTGCGGAATACAGAAAGCACAATTATATTCCCGCATCAGATTATGAAAAATACAATGTAAAAAAGGGTTTAAGAAACTCCGACGGTACCGGTGTTTTGGCAGGTATGACCAAAATTTGTAACGTTCACGGTTACCTTTTAAATGAAGGTGAACGTATGCCGATTGACGGTGAACTTACATACCGCGGATATAATATTGTCGACTTGGTTGATAACTGCATAAAAGAAAACCGCTTCGGTTTTGAAGAGGTTGCATATTTGCTTATGATTGGAAAACTCCCTTCCAAAGAGGAGTTGGCAGAGTTTAATAATGTTGTCGGTTCAATGCGTCAGTTGCCTGATTATTTTGCCGAGGATATGATTTTGAGGTTACCCAGTCGTAATATTATGAGCAATCTTTCCCGTGCTGTTTTGGCATTGTCGCCGTTTGATGAAAAGGCAGACGATAACTCTATGGAAAACAACCTCCGTCAGAGCTTGGAGTTGTTTGCCCGTTTCCCGATAATTGTGGCTTACGCGTATCAGGCTAAAAAGCATTTTTACGATAAAGAAAGCCTTTATATGCATTTCCCAAAGCCCGAGTTATCTACTGCTGAAAATATTTTGCATATTATCCGTTCCGACAGTAATTATACCGAGGAAGAAGTGCATTTGCTTGACTTAGCTTTGATGCTTCATGCCGAGCATGGCGGCGGTAACAACTCTACCTTTACAACAAGAGTTTTGACCTCGTCAGGCACCGATATTTATTCGGCTATTGCAGGTTCGGTAAGCTCGCTCAAAGGTCCTAAACACGGCGGTGCTAATATCAAGGTAGTCGAAATGATGAATGATATTAAGGCAAACGTTAAAAATTGGGACGATGAAAACGAGATTGCCGAGTATTTGCGTAAAATTCTCCGTAAAGAGGCGTTTGATAAAACCGGTCTTATTTACGGTATGGGTCACGCAATTTATACCTTGTCTGACCCCAGAGCTGTGCTTTTGCGTCGCAGTGCTGAAAGCTTGGCTATTGAAAAGGGCAAAATGGACGAGCTTAAACTTATGGATAAAATTGCCGAGCTTTCACCGAAACTTTTTGAAGAGGTTAAGGGTAGCGGTAAGGTTATTTGTCCTAATGTTGACTATTATTCAGGCTTCGTATATTCAATGCTCGGACTTCCGGTTGAAATGTATACAGCTTTGTTTGCTATTTCGCGTGTTGCGGGCTGGTGTGCACACCGTGCCGAAGAGCTTTCAAACGGTGGCAGAATCATTCGTCCGGCTTATAAGAGTGCCGTTCGCAATAAGGATTATGTGCCTATGCATGAGCGTGAATCTTCTGTAGTGACAGCTGATATGCTGTCTCAAATCAAGCATTTGTTTTAGAAATTAAATAATTCTTGACAAAGTAGACATAATATGTTATAGTAGTTAAAACCAATTATGAACGAAAAGGAGAGTGGGGCGACCCGCTCTTCACTTTTTGTACGGGCAAGTTCAGTTTTACATTATAGGAGGTATGGCTTTGGCTAAAAACCCTACTGCCGTCAAGGTGACGGGATTAATTAAAGATGCAATCGAAAATTTAGGATTAATGCTTTGGGACGTAAAGTTCGTAAAAGAAGGCACCTCGTGGTATTTAAGGGTGTTTATTGATAAGGACGGCGGTGTTGATATCAATGACTGTACCGATGTGTCAAGACTTATCGACCCTATTATTGACGAGGCTGACCCCATTAACGTTTCTTATTATTTAGAGGTGTGTTCACCGGGACTCGAACGTGAGTTGACTGAGGATTGGCACTTCCAAAAATATATAGGTGAAAAGGTTTCGGTTAAGCTCATTCGTCCGAAGGACAACAAAAGAGAGTTTAAGGGTGTTTTACTGTCGTATTTGGACGGTGTTACCGTTCAGTGTGACGGAGAGGAAATCACCTTTGACTCAAAAGATTTGGTATACGTCAAGCTTGACGATGCCGATTTTAATTAGTTAAATTTTGAATTTATATAACGGAGGTATAATGGAAAATGGCAAGGGCAAAGAAAACAGAATCACAGGTGGATATGACTGCTGAAATTTTTGAGGCATTGAAATTAATGGCTGAAGAAAGCGGCATTCCGGAAAGTTATTTAGCAGAAAAAATCAGAAGTGCAATTATTGTTGCCGCTAAAAAGGACTACGGCTCAAGAGATGTCGTATTTTGCGAAATGGATATTGAGGAAAAGATTTTTAAGGTATACGTTCGCAAAACCGTTGTAAATGAAATTGAAGATGAATACACCCAGATTTTGCTGGATGATGCTTTAAAGGTAGACAAGAATGCTACTGTTGGCGAGTTTGTGGATATTCCGCTTGAAACCAAGAAGTTCGGCAGAATTGTTGCTCAAAATGCAAAGCACGTTATCCGTCAGGGTGTAAAGGAAGCCGAAAGAGGTCAGACCTTTGAAGAATTCCAGAGCCGTAATAAGGAACTTGTTACCGCTGTTGTTCAGCGTATTGACCCCAAAACCGGTAACGCGTCCATTACTATCGGTCGCGGCGAGGCTACCTTGCCTAAAACCGAGCAGGTTCCGGATGAGGTTCTTCACGAGGGTGACCACATTAAGGTTTACATCGTTGATGTACGTAATGAGGAAAGAGGTCCCCGTGCTAAAATTTCAAGAACTCACCCCGGTCTTGTAAAGCGTTTGTTTGAAACCGAGGTTCCTGAAATTTATGACGGAACTATTGAAATCAAGGCGGTTTCCCGTCAGGCAGGCTCGAGAACAAAAATGGCTGTTTGGTCGTCTAACGAGGATATTGACGCTGTCGGCGCTTGTATCGGTCAGCGTGGAGCCAGAGTTAACGCCATTGTTGAGGAACTCGGCGGAGAAAAGATTGACATTGTAAAGTATTCTGATGACCCGGTTGCCTTTATTACCGAGGCTTTGTCGCCCGCAAAGGTTTTGTCGGTCACAGTAGAGAGTGAAGACCCCAAGGTTTGCCGTGTAACCGTGCCTGACAGTCAGTTGAGCTTGGCTATCGGTAACAAGGGTCAGAACGTTCGTCTTGCCGCACGTTTGACCGGATGGAAGATTGATATCCACCCCGAAAGCGGTTTCTACGGCGAGGGTGACGACAGTATTCAGTAATATTTATTGAAACGAAAAGGATTTATTGCTATGACACCTAAAAAACAACCCTTAAGACAGTGTACAGGCTGCGGCGAAATGAAGTTAAAACGTGACCTTGTACGAATTGTCAAAACCCCTGAAGGGAAAATTATGCTTGATTGCTCGGGCAAATTGAACGGACGCGGTGCATATATTTGTCACAGTGCAGAATGCTATAAAAAGGCTGTTAAGGCTAAACGTTTAGAGCGTTCGTTTTCAGTGGCAATTCCCGAAAATGTTACCGAACAAATTTTAAAGGAGCTTGAAGGTGCAGAATAATAAGGTTTTATCTTATTTAGGGTTGGCACGAAAAGCGGGTAAATTAGCGGTTGGGTTTGCCGCATCAAAAGAAGCATGTCAAAAGGGTACTGCAAAATTCATTGCAGTAGCAAGCGATATATCCGAAAAATCACTCAAAGAGATAAAGTACTATGGCGGCGGAAAGGTGACGGTTCAAAAAATACCGTTTACAATTTTTGAAGTTTCCGCGGCGATTGGTATAAAGGCCGGCATTGTGGCCGTATGCGACGAAGGTTTTGCCAATGCGTTGACAAAACTTTTTGAGAGTAACAAGGAGGAATTCACGAATGCTGATTAAGTATAAGATACATGAATTGTCCAAGGATTTAAATATTTCTAGTAAGGACATTATTGGACTTTTAAACGAAAAATTAGGTGTTGACAAAAAGAGTCAAACTTCTTTGGAGGATACCGAGCTCGACCTTATTTTTGATTGTGTGACCAAGCAACATGAGGTTAAAAACTTTGACGAGTATTTTGCTACAGGTGAAATTGCACGCGAGCAGAGAGCTAAAGAGCGTCAGGCTGAAAAGGATAGAAAATTAGCCGAGCAGATGGCTGTTTTAGAGCAACTTAAGGCTGCTCAAGCAGCACAAAAGGCTGCCGAGGAAAAAGCAAAAGCACCGAAAGAGGAAGTAAAGAAAGCACCTGCAGTTAAGGCTAAAGAGGAAAAGCCTAATGAAAAGAAGGCTGAACCTAAAAAAGAAACTAAGCCTCAGGCAAAGGTTGAACCGAAAAAGGAAACCAAACCCGAGGTAAAGGCTGAACCTAAAAAGGAAACTAAGCCCACAGTAAAGGCAGAGCCTAAAGAGGAAAAGAAATCGTCTGAGCCGATTAATATTCCGCCCAGACCGAAAAAGGAAAAGAAGGGCGAAGCACCTAACCGCGGACCGGTTGAAATCCGCAAGGTTGATACCCGTGCTTCCAATATCAACATTGATAAGTATAACGAGCGTTATGAGAATATTGCACCTGCAAACGCAATGCGTAACGATAATGCTCAACGTAAGCAGAAAATAAAACAGAAGTCTCAGGATTATCGCCGTCCGCAGAGTGCAAAGCGTGAAACCGAGGCAGATAAACTTCGCAGACTTCAGCTTGAGAAAATCAAAAAGACTCCTATTACCGTTACCATCGGTGAGGAGATTACAGTTGGTGAGCTTGCCGCCGCTATGAAGAAAACTGCTGCCGAGGTTATTAAGCAGTTGATGAAGCTCGGTATGATGGCTGCAGTTAACCAGACTATTGACTATGATACTGCCGAAATCGTTGCAACCGAAATGGGCTGTAAGGTTGAAAAGGCTGTAGTTGTTACAATTGAAGAAAGAATTATGGATATTTCGGAGGATACCGAGGAATCCTTGAAGCCCCGCAGTCCGATTGTTGTTGTTATGGGTCACGTTGACCATGGTAAAACCTCGTTGCTTGACGCTATTCGTAACGCAAAAATTGCTCAAGGTGAGGCAGGCGGTATTACACAGCACATCGGTGCTTACCGCGTAAATCACGAGGGTAATGAGATTACTTTCCTTGACACTCCTGGACACGCCGCATTTACTTCGATGCGTCAGCGTGGTGCTATGGCTACAGATATTGCTATTTTGGTTGTTGCCGCAGATGACGGTATTATGCCGCAGACAGTTGAGGCTATTAACCACGCCAAGGTTGCCGAGGTACAGGTTATTGTTGCAATCAATAAAATGGATAAACCCGAAGCCAACCCCGACCGCATTAAGCAGCAGTTGACCGAGCACGGTCTTGTTCCTGAAGAATGGGGCGGTGACGTTATCTGTGTGCCGGTTTCGGCTAAAACGCATCAAGGTATTGACGAGTTGCTTGCAAATGTCCTGTTGGTTGCCGAAATGCAGGAATTAAAGGCTAACCCCGACCGTAAGGGTAAGGGTGTTGTTATTGAGGCTCGTCTTGATAAAGGTCGCGGTCCGGTTGCAACCCTGTTGGTACAAAACGGCACACTTCGTTCGGGTGACATTATCGTTGCCGGTACTTCGGTTGGTCGCGTAAGAGTTATGCTTGACGAAAACGGCAAGGCTGTTAAAGAAGCAGGCCCGTCTGTCCCGGTTGAGATTACCGGTCTTGACGAAGTGCCTTCAGCCGGTGACGGATTTGATGCCGTTTCTGATGAGCGTTTGGCTCGTCAGTTGGTTGAACAGCGTAAGCAAAAGGCTAAAGACGAAATCTTTAAGGCAACCCAGAAGGTTACCTTGGATAACCTCTTCAGCCAGTTAGAGCAGGGTGAACTCAAAGACCTTAATGTTATTGTCAAGGCTGACGTTCAGGGCTCGGTTGAGGCTGTTCGTGAGAGTTTGGTCAAACTTTCTAATGACGAAGTTCGCGTGAACGTTATTCACGGCGGTGTCGGTGCTATTAACGAGTCGGACGAAATGCTTGCAGCAACTTCGGGTGCTATTATCGTCGGCTTTAATGTCCGTCCTGACCCTGTGGCTAAAGAAGCCGCCGAGCGTGACGGTGTTGAAATGCGACTTTACAGAGTTATTTACGACTGTATTGACGAAATAGAAGCCGCTATGAAGGGTATGCTTGCACCTAAATTCCGCGAGGCTCTGCTAGGTAGCCTTGAAGTCCGTCAGACTTATAAGGTTTCAGGCGTTGGCACTATTGCAGGTTGTTATGTTCGTGACGGTAAAATCACCCGTGACGCTAAAGTTCGTGTTGTACGTGACGGTATTGTTATTGCCGAAGATGAAATCGACTCACTTCGTCGTTTCAAAGACGATGTTAAGGAAGTTGCCTCAGGTTACGAGTGCGGTGTCGGTTTGGCTAAATACGGCGATATTAAAGAGGGCGATATTTTCGAAGCCTTCATTATGGAAGAATACCGAGATTAATTTTTGATAAAATAGTTTAGGTGTCGGAGATTTTTCTCCGACACCTATGAGACATTTTTAAAAGAAAAGGAAGTAAATATGCCGAGTTTTAAATTGGGCAGAGTTTCTGCCGATATTCAGCGTGAATTGGCTGACCTTTTCCGCGAATTAAAAGACCCGAGAGTCAGCAAGCTTTTGAGCATTGTTAAAATTGATGTTTCGGGCGACCTTTCGTATGCTACCGTTTATGTAAGTGCTATCGAAGGCTTTGACAAAACGGTTGAGAGCGTTAAAGGTCTAAAAAATGCCGCAGGTTTTTTACGTCGCGAGCTTGGAATGAGATTAAAGCTTCGTAAAACTCCTGAATTACGCTTTATTGCCGATAATTCTATTGAGCATAGTGCCAATATTTCCAAGATTATTGATTCGTTCCCCGAAATGCCGGAGGAAGACGTTATTGATGGTGACGGCAATGAGTAGGTCGGTTTCATTATCTCAAACTGCCGAAATATTAAAGAATAATGATAAATTCCTGATTTTAACCCACGCTCATCCTGACGGGGACACGTTAGGTTCGGGTTTTGGGCTTTGTTCGGCGTTGCGAAAATTGGGCAAAAAGGCAAATGTCATTTGCTCGGATGAAATTCCTCATAAATTTGAATTTTTAACTGTAGAGGGCAATGAGGATTTTGAACCTGAAACGGTAATCTCGGTTGATGTTGCAGATGAGAACTTGTTAGGCTCTTTAAAAGAAAAATATGCCAACAAAGTGCTGTTGGCAATTGACCACCACGGAACAAACACCGGTTTTGCCGAAAATTTGTATTTAGAGGGCGACAGTGCCGCTGCTTGTGAGTGCATTTTTAATGTAATTAAAGAATTGGGTGTTGAAGTCACACCATTTATCGCAACCTGCCTTTATACCGGAATTGCCACAGATACCGGTTGCTTTAAGTTCTCAAACACTACGCCGAGAACTCATATATTTGCGGCAGAGTTAATGTCTTTGGGTGCAGATTATGATGAGATTAACCGCGTTATGTTTGAGGTTAAAACAAAAAGCCGTTTGGAAATGGAACGTAGGGTGCTTAATGATATTGAGTATCTTTGTGACGGCAGATGTGCTATTGTGACCGTTACTCAAAAAATGATAAAGGAAACCGGTTGCGATTCGAGTGATATGGACGGTATTGCCTCATTGTCCCGCAGTATTGAGGGAGTGCAAATCGGTGTTACTGTGCGTGAAAAGTCTGACGGTAGATGGAAAATTTCAATGAGGACTTTTGAGCCTTATGATGCTTCGCTTCTTTGCAGTAACTTTGGCGGCGGCGGACACAAGCGTGCCGCAGGCTGTGAGTTCGGTTGCAGTTTAGAGGAAGTAAAGTCACAGATTAAAAATCTTTTGGTTAAAACCTTGGAATTCAAAGTATGAACGGATTAATTTTAGTTGACAAGCCTACGGGGTATACTTCGTTTAAGGCGGCGGCGGTAATCCGCCGTATATACGGCACAAAACGTGTCGGCCATACCGGAACGTTAGACCCGTTGGCTACCGGTGTTTTGCCGATACTAATAGGCAGAGCAACAAGGCTTTCTTCGTATGTTTTAGAGGCTGATAAGCGGTATATTGCCGGTATTCGTTTAGGCGTAACTACCGATTCACTCGATATTACGGGTGAAGTTGTAGCCACAAATGAGGTCAATGTTACCGATGAGCAGTTGGCGGATGCTTTGGCTCATTTCAACTGTACTTATGACCAAATTCCGCCGATGTATTCGGCAATTCAGGTTAACGGTGTAAGGCTTTATGACCTTGCCCGTCAGGGAAAAGAGGTAAAGCGTGAGCCAAGGACGGTTACTATTCACGAATTAAAGCTTTTAAGTCGTGAAGGCGACGATTTTATGGTTGAGGTGCATTGCTCAAAGGGTACATATATCAGGTCTTTGGCTGACGATATCGGTAAATTCTTGGGTTGCGGTGCCACTATTACATCTTTAAGGCGTACCGATGCCGCAGGTTTTTCAATTGACCGCTGCTTCACATTGGAACAAATTGAGGCAGACCCCGAAGGGTGCTTGCTGTCGCCCGATGTGGCTGTACCTCATTTTAAAAGTGTGATAATTGCACCAACTCAAAGTAAACGATTTTTAAACGGTGCCGCGTTAAGTGTTGACCGTTTAAGATTTGTGGACGATGCCCAAGATGGTGAGCTTTTTAAAATGTACTCTGACGGTGAGTTTTTAGGCCTTTCAGAATACAAAAAAGAGGTAAGAGAACTTACTACAAAATGTGTTATTAAAGAATAAAGTCAACAAAAGTTAAAAGCAAAATAAAAAAGGAGGCGGTAACAGTGAAGAATAATGGCGTTGTTGTGGCGTTAGGAACCTTTGACGGACTTCATAAAGGTCATATGTCGGTTCTTAATGCGGCGTTGAGTTTTGAAAACTTCACACCGGTTGCCGTAACCTTTTTAGAACCTCCAAAACGCAAAACAACAGACGAGTTTGTACCAATGTTGTTGCCGCCGGAAGAAAAGTTTTCGCGTCTTAAGGAAATTGGATTTAAAGAAATATTTGTTTTAGATTATGACGAGGTGCACGACCTTTCGCCGGTCGACTTTTTGGATATGCTTTTCAAAAAGTATAACGTCAAGGCTGTCGTTTGCGGATTTAATTATCGTTTTGGTAGCGGTGGTAAGGGTGACGCGTTGAGTTTAAGTGACTATTGCCGTCAGCATAATGCCGAGTCGGTAATTGTCCCTGACTTTGAGGTATCAGGACAGACGGTTTCGTCCTCGCGTATTCGCGAGTTGATTAAAAGCGGTGATGTTAGCTTTGCAAATATGCTTTTGGGTTACCCTTATTCATTTACCAACGAGGTTATACACGGTGAGGAACGGGGACGCAAAATGGGTTTTCCAACCGTTAACATACCTTTAGACGAAAATTTGGTTTTGCCTAAATTCGGTGTTTATGCTTCATCGGTGGTTATCGACGGCAAAAATTATGCCGCGGTTACTAATATTGGAATAAGACCGACGTTTTTACTCAAAAAGCCCATAAGTGAAACGCATATAATTGATTTTAACGGTGACGTTTACGGTAAAACTGTAACGGTAAAACTTTTAAAATACATCCGCGAGGAAAAACGCTTTGATGGATTAGATTCGTTGAAGCAGGCAATAGAGGAAGACAAAAAAATATCCGCAGGCGTTTTTCGTGACAACGTCGCGAAACCCCATACCGTATAATAACGGTTATAGAAAGTCGAAATAGTGTTTAAAAGCACTATTTCGACACCAAATCTTAGATTTGGTCACAAATTTTCTTTGAAATTTTGACTTTAACCGTTGCAATGAATATCGAGCCAATTCAAATTTTTATGATTTGAATTGGCAAAAGCCGATATAATCGGCTTGTCGAAACGCTTTAGGGCATTTCGACATTCTATAATCATTATAACAGAAAAGGAGAAGAATTATGAACATTTGGCATGACATTAGTCCTAAGAGAATAACTCCTGATGATTTTATGGTAGTTATTGAAATTGAGAAGGGAAGTAAATGTAAGTATGAACTGGATAAGGAAACAGGTGTGCTTATGCTTGACCGTATCCTTTATACTGCAACTCACTATCCTGCAAACTACGGCTTCATCCCCCGTACCTATGCTGACGACGGTGACCCTCTTGACGTGCTTGTACTTTGTTCGCAGAGACTCAACCCAATGACCACCGTCCGTTGTTATCCGATTGGTATGATTACTATGATGGATAACGGCCATTATGATGACAAAATTATTGCTATTCCGTTTAGCGACCCGTCGTATAATGAGTATACCGATATCAGCCAGATTCCCAAACACATTTTCGATGAAATGAGCCATTTCTTTAAGGTCTATAAAGAACTTGAGGGTAAGGAAACCGCAACCGAGGTTAACGATGCTTGCTCGGCAGAAGATGCAAAACGAATTGTTGAAAAAGCAATAAACGGATATATTGAGAATTATTGCAGATAACACGCTAAAATTAAACCGCCTTTGCAGTTAATAAAACTGCAAAGGCGGTTTGTTGTAGTTGTTTAGTTTTCATTTAATTTGTCTTCAATACCTAATCCGGTAGTGAAGAACATCAGTATCATTCCGGTTTGCATCCAAACAAAGGTGGTGTCCATTAGTCCGTAAAGTGAAACGGCTATACCGACGGCCAATATAAAACCGGAAATTGAGCGGTCTTTATTTTTACTTTTAAGTTGCTTACGGGTTTTGAAAAGCGAGGTGTAAAACCTTATAACCGCGGCGGTGATGATTGACATACCCACTATACCGTGACACAGGAAACCGTCTAAAATCATACTGTGGGACATTGCGGCAGGGTAAATCACCTGCGTGTCGCAAAGGCGGTTATACATAAGCTTGTAGGTATAAAATCCTCTGCCAAAAATGGGGGAGGTTTTAAACTGTCGGATTGCAAAATCCCAAATTTGCAGGCGGTTGTCAATCGTGGCAGAAAATTCGTCAAGGCGGTGAATCATACCCGGAATGAGCAAAATTGCCGCGACACAAATTGCCGCAATTGAGCAAAATACTGTCAAAAGTTTATAGTTTTTTAAGAATATGAGCATTAAAACTATGCCTATAAAAGCGACTAACCAAAGGCTCATACTTCCCGCAACGTAAAGACCTAATGCCAATATAACAGCGGCAGAATAATAAATCCAAACGTGTTTTGTGTGAGACGCGGCTTTAAAAGCACAAATAAGTATGCAAAAGGTTAAAGCTGTGCCGAGAAAGTTTGGGTTGGTGAAAAACGCTTGGCTTCGGTAGTCGGGTACACTGAGGTTAACAATAAATTCGATTACTGAATGAACTGATGCTAAAACTCCGCCAATTATTACAGTATCAAGCAATTTTTCAAAGAATTGTCTTGTCATCATACTGCGAGCCGCAGTAGAAATACCTAACATTGCGGCAAAAACACATGTGCGGCGGAAACCCAAATAGTTTTGGTTAAACAGTGCAACCGAGGCGGTAACGGTTAGGAAAATAAACGCTAACGCTGAGCCTTTATACTTTAAAAGACTGTTTCTGAAAAACGACCAGCATAGCCCCAACAGTGCCGTCACAACAATTAAAATTGCTACGTATGCATAAGGCAAATACAACACTAAAGCAATCAAGAGTAAAGCCGCTTTAAGAAGTTTTTGCCCTAACTCGTTATTATCAATTATCGCCTTTATAGGTTTAATCACCTACAAGACCTCACTTTCGCAACAATACCCGAAATTACGGCAAACAAAATTTCAAAACCGCCGACAGTCAAGGTGTTGATAAGGCCCAATTTTGCTGTAAGAGTCAAAGTGATAAGCAATACTGCGCCCAAAATAGCGGCAATTACAAACAACGCTGTCATAATACGGTAGGTAGTGTTAAGTTTAATTGCAGAGGTTACTGTCGAGAAGAAACCGCAGATGTTTTTGCCGAAAGCGGCAGGTGCCGAGCAGTCTTCTTTTTTTGTTGTGGTTTGCTCGTATGTAACTCTGCCGTTGTGGTTCATAACCTTAAGTGCGTCATCGGGCAAACCGAAGTAATCACAAATCATAGCACTTGAAGTGTTGGGGTCTTTCGGGTCAACAACAACCGTCATACCGGTGTTGCAAAGTGCCTGAAGTTCATCGGCAACCTCGGGGTCGGTATCGTATTTTACGATAAACAGTAAGCAGGGCTTACCGTCAATTGCAATATAAACAGGGAAGTATCCTGCACGCAAAATCTTTTGGTCAACCGATGCAGGGGGAACAGACACATTATGTCCTTGCATAAGGTTGCGGTTGCCGATAAGTATGGTACGCTCGCCAATCCAACCAGAAATGCCCATTTTGTCCTCGTACTGAACGCCGTTGACTTTGGGTTTGTTAAGTTTATATTCGTTACCGATAATGCTTTTAAAGATACTGCTTAAAGGACTGTTGGCGGCTTCGCTAACGGCACCTGCATCAAGCAAGGTTTTGCCGATTTCGTTTTCGCCCAAGGTTTTCATATTATAAAGACTTACCGAGCCTTCAGGGAAAAGGTCAGACGAACTTACGGCAACCAAATTTGCTAAATTAAGTTCATAAGCACCCTTATAGCCTGCTAACATGGCACCTAAATCGGCGGCTTTAGAGGTTGCAAAGTACATCGGTAATTCGCACGTAAATAATGCTGTGGCGGGGAACATACACAAAAGCATCAAAGCGGCAACGGTCAAACCTAACCCGAAGTTTACCAAGAAGCCCACTGCGAGTAATGCAATAACCGACAAAATTCCGGCAACAATAAGCAATGTTTTCACCTTAAGGTCAATAGGGCTTGCGTATTCGCAGGATTTTAGGTAATTTTTGATATTAATAGCTTTGCGGTCGCAAAGTACAATTGCCTCGGAATTTACTGCACCTGATGAGATAGTTTGAGCATTTTTGCCCGAAACCGATACAACAGCACGTTTGTCGTCCGAGTTTGCAATAAGTTTTAATCCTTTTAAGATTCGTGATGTTTTTAAAAGATGGGTAAGGCGGCAAGCAGTGAGTAAAATCACACCTGCAATTGCCAAACCGTCATATTTACCATTGAAAGCAAATGTCGAAACAAGTGTTTGCATAAGCAAAACACTTGATGTTACAGCCACAGCTGAGTTAAATCCCGGACGTCCGTTGAAAACCTTTTTTAAATCAAAGAAAATGTTGTAGTTAACTAAAAGAGTTGCAACAAATGCGATAAGGTTTACAATTCTTATACTTGAGGCGGCTATCAGCCCGTTAAAAAGGACTGCAAACAAAAGCATTATTGCCATAGCAACAAATGAAAATACAGTTAAGGTTTTATGATTTGACTTTTCAACTGATAATTGTGATAAAAGTTTTGAGGCATCATTAAGATTTTTGTAATCTTCAATACCTTTTAGTTCAGGGTCGTTGGTTTCATAATATGGGGTATCGTCAAAATAATCCTCTTCATCATCAAAATCAGCTTCTGCGTCATAATTTGATGCAGAAAATTCGTCGTCGGCACGTTTGGAAATAATATCACCGAGGTCACCGAACATAATTGTTTTGTCTTCAGCGATGATGGTATCCTGCGTAACCTTAGGTTTAACAAATTCGGTACCCTCAACATCACCGTCGGGAGTTTGCTGAATTACAGCACCCTTAACAATTTTTCCGTAAACCTTTACGTCACTGTCAACAGTACGAGGGGTGGTTGTGTGCATTATATTAGAGTCAGAGTCGGTAGGTATTACTTCGACCTCAACTTTACGGTCAGTTTCGGTGGGGACTTCGTTTTCTACAACCGTTTCAGGTTCGGTTTTTGCGGTATTTTCAACGGTTTCGTCGGCTTTGCCGCGTAACATTCTGATTATTTCGTCAACCGAACGGGTCGATGATTCTTGAACGGCTTTAGGTTCAGGAGTTGGCTCGGGGTTAACTTCTGCAACGGGCTCTGCCTTAACTGTACGGTGAGCAGAAGCCTCATCCTCTGCGGAAGCCTTTTCTACGGCAACACGGCAACGCTCCAAAAACGCATCGCTGAAAGCCGAATGGGGCGGAGTTGTGTCTTTTGCGGGTTGCTTTAAAGTCTTTTCGGCTGTTACTTCGACCTTTGGCTCTGCTACGGTTGTAGCGACGGTTGCATATGGTTTATCTTCTGCTTTAGCGGTTGCCCAAGAAGGTACATAATCGTCTTCAATAGCAGTTATTTTAGGTTGTTGTTTGCGTTCTTTGATACGCTCGTAAACCGAGTTAGGACCTGTATGTTCCATAATGATGGTTTCGGGGGTTTTTGCACCCGAAAGTTCATCGGCAGTTATGGCATGCGGTGCCTGAATACTGCCGTTACCGATATTACGTACTTCGCCTTTATTCTTGTTTAAAGGCACAAGAATATCGTCATCATCAGAAAATAGGTCATTGTTATGAAGACCTTCAAATTCATTTTCGCGTTTTTTACCGAAAATACCCATATTCAAAAACTCCCCTAATTCTTAATACCCTGTTTTTGCCTTGCGGCTTCATACATTAAAACACCTGCGGCAACCGAGGCGTTGAGTGAGTTGATTTTGCCTGCCATCGGCAAAGAGACTATAACATCACAGCTTTTCTTAACCAAAGGACTTACACCGCGACCTTCAGAGCCGATTATGAATGCACAAGCGCCCCTGTAGTCAACCGAGCACCAGCTCTGACCGTCCATATCGGCAGCGTAAAGCCACAAGCCTTTTTCTTTAAGTTCTTCCAGGCAGGAGGTGATGTTGGTGACTCTCGCAACGTGCATATACTCTAACGCACCAGCGGCAGATTTTGCAACAACTGCGTTAAGCGATGCACTTCGGTGCTTCGGAATAATAATACCGTGTACGCCGCAAGCCTCAGCGGTACGGATGATGGCACCTAAATTATGAGGGTCCTCAATACCGTCGCAAACGATAATAAAGGGAGGTTCCCGTCTTTCTTCAGCAACCTTTAAAATATCGTCAACCGAGCAATACTCGTGCGAGGCTACCACGAGGGCTACGCCTTGGTGAGAGGCACCGCCACTCATAAAATCGAGTTTTTGAGGTGCAACCTCTTTGACCGGTATTTTACGCTCACGGCACTTGGCAACAATAGCTCTTGTAGAGCCGTTCTGTGCACCGTGTGCAATAAGCAGTTTATCAATTTCACGTCCCGAGCGTAAAGCCTCCATAACCGGATTGCGTCCGACTATAACATCGGTAAATTTAGGCTCTTCGGGCTGTGTGTTTTTTTGTTCAATAAAATCAGCCATAATCAATTTCCTTTTATGTATTCCTTACCGGTTAAAGCCTCATACGAGGTTTTAACGGCTTCTTCACTTATATCACACTCTAAAACGAAAGCAGGGATAGATTTCAAAAATTTATCCAACAAATCAACCAACATCAAAGTGTTTTCTTGTTTTTTTGATGCCAACGTCTGTTGCATTATAAAGGGCACGGTTTCGGTCGGCGTTGCCTTACGTATTGTGTTGATTTTTCCGCGGTTTAAAAGCACAAGACCGCCAACAGGCACTGCTATATCTGTGCTTTGATTGTCTTTTCCACTCCAGGGAGTACCAATCGCATAAAACACACCGTTTTTAAGCACAATTGCCGGTTTATCATCATTTATCATGGTGACATCAGCAAGATATTTTTGCCAAAGAGAAGTGTGGGTTGACTTACCCGTTCCGCTGTTAGCTGTAAAAATATAAGCCTTACCGTCTTTAGCAATGGTTGAGGAGTGAAGCATAAATCCATTGAACTTTAAAAGGCTGTAATAAAACATACTTCCCGTTGCAATATATTCAATATCCTCGGGGCTTATAGAGGGGTTGTTTTTAAAAGCACAGTTCAAACGTTCTTCTTCGGGAACAACACAAATATCCGGCGTGCCGACAAAGTCATAACGGTATTTTTCAAGACGGCTTTCGAGCTTTTTAAATCTCACACCGACTTCAACCTTTAAATCAGCAATAAGGCATCTTATAAGCTTCATAACCATCCCTCCAAAATTAAGTCTATTATAATATATAAATATATAATATATCTTTCTTATTAAAAAGTCAATGCATTTTGGTTAAGGTAAATTATTGATAAAATTACAAATTGATTAAAATACACTGTATTCGGTCAACAATAAGAATATAACATTTGAAGAAAGCGGGTTTTCAAGATGATTGTTGACGTAAAAGGTATGGAAGTTTTGGATTCAAGAGGCAATCCGACGGTTGCTGCAGAGGTTACTTTAAGTGACGGAATTCGTGCTTTAGCAATTTCACCGTCGGGTGCATCTACAGGGAAGTTTGAGGCAATAGAGCTTCGTGACGGCGGTGAGCGGTACAACGGCAAAGGTGTAACCAAGGCGGTGAATAATATAAATTCGGTTATCGCACCGGCACTCAAAGGTATTGGCACACTTAACCAACGAACTATTGACGCCGAACTGTGTCGGTTAGACGGCACTGATAACAAGGGACATCTCGGAGCAAATGCAATGTTGGCGGTGTCAATGGCGATAGCACGTGCTGCAGCAAGGCATTTTCGCGTACCTTTATACCGCTATTTAGGAGGTATCAGCGGTTTGGCAATGCCGACGCCTATGATGAATATTTTAAACGGCGGAGCACATTCGTCAAATAATATTGATATTCAAGAATTTATGATTGTTCCTAAAGTGGGCAGTTTTTCGGAAAATTTACGAGCAGGTGTGGAAATATACCACGCTTTGGGTACTGTCCTTAAAGCGTACGGCAAGTCAACCGGAGTAGGTGACGAGGGTGGATTTGCACCTGATTTAAAGGACGACCGCGAGGCAATTGAGTTAATAATAAAGGGCATTAGTTCGGCAGGGTATTCAACCGATAATGTTAAACTGGCATTAGATGTGGCGTCAAGCGAGTGGTACAGTGAAGGCACATACAGTTTGCCGAAATCGGGACAGACCCTGACAGCCGAGCAGTTAACCGAAAAAATTTGCGTCTTAACCGCGGATTATCCTATTATTTCGGTTGAAGACGGCTTGGGTGAGGATGATTATTCCGGTTGGAAGATAATGACTGAACGTTTGGGCGGAAGAACGATGCTTGTTGGCGATGACTTGTTTGTTACCAACCCCAAAAGACTGAAAGACGGAATCAAAGAGGGCATTGCCAATGCGGTTTTGGTAAAACTTAATCAAATCGGAACGCTTAGTGAAACGCTGGAGGTAATTAATATTGCCAAGCGTAATGGGTATACGCCAATTATTTCTCACCGCTCGGGTGAAACAGAGGATACCTTTATTTCTGACCTTTCGGTAGCCGTGGGTGCCGGGTATATTAAATCGGGAGCACCCTGCCGTACCGACCGCACGGCAAAATACAACCGTTTGCTTAAAATTGAGAACGAAATAATGTGATTTTAAATGATGTAACGTAATGTAAAGTTAAAAACCTGCCGAAAAAAGTAAAATTTCGGCAGGTTTTAGTGTTTTTATCTAAATTAACATTGAAATTGCAGCAGGATAATATACTGTTATGTAAAGGCTTGGACAATTTCAACAAATAAGTCGCGTAAAACGTCGTTTAGGCCGATAATATAAAAGGCGGTGGTAAAACGATAAGTTGTGCTTGAGAATTACTATTGTGCAAATTGACGATTAATTATACATATAAAAACCTAAAAAAGGAAAAATGTATATAAGAGTTGGTATAAAAATTTAAAAAATATTCTAATATTTTAGTGGAAATTTGACAAATTATTGTTGACAAATTGGATAATTTGTTAGATAATACTAAATAGAACATTATGCAGAGTGGGTATTTGTCTGCAAATGCCATTTTGTTGCCAATTTAAGAGGCAATGTTTTAATTCTAAAGTTGAAGGTGAAGAAATGTATTCAGGTAGAATCAAAAGGCTTGCTGTGATGCTTGTTATCCTCATTATGATGTCGATTTTTGCATTACCCGCAGTATCGGCAGCTGAAGGGGAGGCAGGTGCCATGGGCAGTTCGTCGAGTGACAATTCCTACGGTACCGATAAATCGGCCGAGTATAAAAGGTATCTCGATTCAATAGCTCAATTTAAATATGCAAAAGAGGATATTGTAATTAATCCTTTAGAATACACGCTTGCTGAGGGTGTCGAATATGACGGCGCTTCCGGTAAGGTTAGTGTTTTGTCTGAAAAGCTTTATGAGGTATTGGTTGATGCTATAGCTCAAAAGAAAGAATCTAAGCCGTGTCTTGTTTGGAGCGACAATTCTAAGTTCCAGCAGCAGGGTAAGCTTTCTTATGAGGTTAACGTACCTGAAGATGGAATTTATAATCTTGCCTTTACATATCTTCCTTTAAATAAAACCGGTGGCACAGCTACTACGGATGACGATAAGAATACAACCAACCCGGTAGAGTTGGGCGTTCTCATTGACGGTAAAACCCTTTATCCTGGATTGGACGGTTTATCATTGCCGCGTCAGTTTGTCAACAAGGGTTCTACTTTTGACAGCCCTGCTGGTGAAGTTCGCGTTGATACTTTAGGTAATGAGTTAACTCCTGAACAGGTTGAGTACGGCGAGTTTACTACAAAGTATGCCGTTGACCCTGTCGGTGTTATTGCCGAACCTTATCAAATCTTCCTTTCTAAGGGCGTTCATACAATTACTGTAGAATCGGTTTATGAGCCGGTTGCTCTTGCAAACATTATTTTAAAAGCCCCTAAAGAAGAAGTTACTTATGAGCAGTATGCCGAAAAGTATGCCGGAAAAGCCGATTACACCGGTAGTGCTATAGAGTTTGAGGGTGAAGACGCTTGGATTAAGTCCACTAATTCACTTATTTCTAAATCCGATAACAGTTCTTCTGATATTACCCCAAATAGCCCGGTAAAGTCTATTCTTAACTATGTCGGTAACACCAACTGGCAGGTACCTGGTGAAACTCTCACTTGGAAAATCAAGGTCCCTGCAGATGGTTTCTATACTCTTGGAATAAACTACAAGCAGTCGTTTATTATTGACGGCTTTACCTACCGTTCACTTTCGATTGACGATGAAATTCCTTTCCAAGAGTGCAAAAACTTGCGTTTTGACTATAACAGTAAATGGGAATTTAAGAAAATAGGTGGCAAGAACCCTTATAAATTCTATCTTACCGAGGGTACTCACACCATTTCGTTAACAGTAACATTGGGCGAAACTGCAGAGTTTTACTCAAGATTGAGCGAAATTACAGGCGTAATTGGTAATACCTATATGGATATTGTTATGATTACCGGACCTTCGCCTGACCCGAACCGTAGTTATGAATTGTTTAAGCAGATTCCGGGATTCCAGGAAACTTTGCTTAAATGTTATACCGACCTTAAGGCTTTGGCTGCAGATATGAAATCTCTTTCTGGTGACAGAAGTAGTAAGTATATCTCTGCTTTGAACAATATGTCCCGTGTTTTGAATGAAATGTATAAAAACCGTTTCACTGCACACAACTACGTTTCGGACTTTTATTCTAACTATACAACAGTTTGTTCTTGGCTTTACGAAATGAAGACAATGCCTTTGAGCATTGACCAGATGCAGCTTGCTGCTCCTGAGAATGGATTTAAAGATAATACAGCATCATTCTGGGAGTCGTTAAAGTTTGGCACAACCCGTTTCTTCGCATCCTTCTCGGATGACTTTACCTCAATCGGCGGCTCGGTTGCAGCTGATGCAAAGGGAAGCGTACGTATTTGGGTTAACTGGGGTCGTGACCAAACACAGGTTTTGAGCAACCTTATTCAGGACTCATTTACTTATGAAACCGGTATCGGCGTTGAGTTAGAAATCGTTAACGCTTCGCTTGTTAACGGCTTGCTTGCCGGTAACTTCCCCGATATGTCTCTCCATTTGGGACGTACTGACCCGGTTAACTTGGGTATGCGCGGAGCTCTTTACGATTTAACTAACTTCTCGGCAAAGGTAGACCCGAAATTCTCAACCGTTGATGATGGCTCGACCTATTTGCTTGACTATGAAACCGTTTTAAAACGTTTCCAGCCCTCGGCTGATACACCTTATTGGTATGATGACGGTTCAGGTAAAAAGCAGTTGTTTGCTTTGCCTGATACACAAGGCTTCTATATAATGTATTACAGAACCGACGTGTTCGACCGCTTGGGAATTGATGACCCGTCACTTGCAAATGACGGCAAGGGTTGGACATGGACCGAATTCCTTGATGCTGCTACCATTTTGCAGCGTAACAACATGGAGGCATATATTCCTTATACCAAGATTGCATCAACCACAACCGTTAATGCAGGTATGGGTAGCTTGCATATGTTCCCGACCTTCTTGGCACAGAACAATGTTGCACTTTATAATGACGCTAATAATAAGACCTTACTTACTTCTAGTGAGGCAATTGCCGCATTTACACAGTGGACTGACCTTTACACGAAATACGGCATTGAGAAACAGATAGACTTCTATAACCGTTTCAGAACCGGTACAGCTCCTTTGGGTATTGCAGGTTATACAACTTATAACCAGTTAACTCAGGCAGCTCCCGAAATTCAGGGACGTTGGAAGATTTGTGCAATCCCCGGCATTATGCAGGAGGACGGAACTATTAACCGTTCAATCGCAGGTTCAGGTACCGGATGTAGTGTTGTAAGCGAGTCTTCAAGCAAGGAAGATGCATGGCAGTTCCTTTGCTGGTGGACTTCGGCTGATACCCAGTTGAGATACAACAATAACGTTGAGTCTATTTTGGGTGCTGTTTCACGTACAACAACCGCAAACACCGAGGCTTTTGCATCTTATTCTTGGAACGCAGATGACCTTGTGATTTTGCAGGAGCAGTGGTCACATGTTGAGGAGCTTCCTGAAGTTCCCGGCGGTTACTATGTATCCCGTGCAATCGACCAGGCTTACTGGGCAGTCCTTAATGGTAACGATAACGAAAAGGACGCAATGCTTGAGTGGGGCGAGGTTGCTGATAACGAAATTGCACGTAAAATTAAAGAATACGCCAAATAAGAGGGGAGGAGAGTAGAATAATGGAAAAACAGATAGAATTAAATCTTAAAAAGCAAAGAAGAAAAGCGTTATTGCAGGAACAACTTCCTTCATACATAATGCTTGCTCCGTTCTTTATCTTCTTTGTCGCATTCCTTGTATTGCCGATACTCTCTTCTATTGTATTGAGTTTTACTAACTTCGATATGATTAACAATCCTTCTTATGAAGGCTTGGGCAACTACGTAAGAATGTTCCTTGATGACGATATGTTCCCGGTTGTTTTCAAAAACACCATGCTTTTCGCCATCATTTGCGGACCTGCAGGCTTCCTCCTTTCATTCGTTCTTGCATGGTTCATTAACGAGTTTTCACCTATAGTTCGTACACTTTTATCGTTTATGTTCTACGCTCCGGCTCTTGTCGGTAACGCACACTTTATTTGGACTGTTGCTTTCAGTAGTGATAGTTACGGTTACATTAACAGTGCGTTGCTGTCATTGGGTCTTATCACCGAGCCGATTACTTGGCTTTCAACTGCAGAATACATTAAACCGATTGTTATTGCAGTTCAGCTGTGGTCAAGTATGGGTGTTTCGTTCCTTTCTAACATTTCCGGCTTGCAGAACGTTAACAACGAACTTTATGAAGCCGGTTCTATCGACGGTATCAGAAGCCGTTGGCAGGAACTTTGGTATATTACTCTCCCTACAATGAAGCACATGCTTTTGTTTAGTGCTGTTATGCAGATTGCAAGTGCTTTCTCAATCAGTGCGATTGCTATTCAGTTGGCAGGTTTCCCGTCGGTTGAGTATGCTGCCGATACAATAGTATCTCATATGCAGGATTTGGGTACCGTAAGATATGAATTAGGTTACGCTTCCGCTGTTGCGGTTGTGCTGTTCTTGATGATGGTACTGTTCCGACTAATTATCGGAAAACTGCTTAATATGACAGGAAAGTAAGGGGGTGCGACAGTGAGTTTGTTCAGTAAAAAACAGGAAGTGCTTATTTTACCGAGCGGTGCTAAAGCATTGAGAGACTCGGTAAATGACATGAAAGCACCCAAAAGAAGACGTTCCTCTAAATCTGAGGCTAAGCGTTATACCCGCTCAAAGGTTGGTAACTTCTTTTACTTCTTCTTTATCATTGCCGCCGGCTTGTTTACGATTTTACCGTTGATATATGCTATCGGAACATCGTTGAAGCCCTTGGATGAATTGATGATTTTCCCCCCGAGATTTTTCCCGCACCGTCCGACATTAGCTAACTACACAGTTTTGCCCGAACTTTTGTCGAACTTACGTATTCCTTTGTCAAGATACGTATTCAACAGCTTGTTCGTTACATTGGGCACAACATTCCTTTATGTTGTAATCGCTTCAATGGCAGCATTTGTGTTGTGTAAGTCTAATATTAAATTTAAGAAAACTATTTTCTATATTATCCAGTTTTCACTTTTGTTCAGCGGTTATACCCTTGAAATTCCGCGTTATATCATTTATACCGGAATCAACATTGTTGATACATACTGGGTATATATACTGCCGCACTTTGCATCAACAATGGGTGTTTTCTTGATGAAGCAGTATATGGAAGGTGCACTTCCCAACGCTTTGTTGGAGGCAGCTAAAATTGACGGTGCCGGCTATTTCAGAATTTTCTGGCAGATTGTAATGCCTATCGTAAAACCGATGTGGTTGACCTTAACCCTCTTCACATTCCGTGATGTATGGGCCGCGGTTCCGAGTGGTACAATCTTCAGTGAAGCACTCAAAACATTGCCTACTATCATGGGTCAGATTACTGCCGGCGGTATTGCCCGTTCAGGTAGTGCTATGGCTGTTACCTGTATTTTGATGATACCGCCTATTACGGTATATATGATTTCACAGAGTAACGTTATGGAATCCATGAGTAGTGCCGGTATTAAGGAATAAGGAGGACTGACGAAATGAAAACATCTAAAATTCGCAGCCTTCTTGTAAAAGTTGTGCTTTGCTTACTCGTAGCATTAATTTTAGTCCCGTCGGTTGCAGTTTCTGCTGTTTCCGATAAGACTGATGAAATCGGTTACGAAAGTTATACATATTGGTATGAGTTTACCGGCAAGACCCGTCGAGTAGTACCTACAAAGCCTATGTATGAGGTTAGCAAGGTTTTTAACTCGCAGGATTTAAATTGTACCGGAGCATCGTCGATTATCGATTCACATGTTGCACCGTCCGGCCTTACCTATGTGCTTGATAGCGGAGCATCAAGAATTTTAATTCTTGATAAGGATTATTCCATAAAAACAACTTGGAATTATATTAAAGGCGAAGACGGAAGTGAAATTTTCTTTAAAGCCGCACAAGGTATTTTTGTTGATAAAGATGAGAATGTCTATATCGCTGATACCGAGAACGCACGTGTTATTAAGTGTGATTCTAACGGTAAAATTATAAGAACATATCTGTTGCCCGAATCGGGACTTATCCCGACAGGTTTCAATTATAAGCCTATTAAGGTTGCTGTTGACAGTAAGGGATATGTTTACATTTTAAGTAACGGTTCTTATCACGGCGCCATTCTTTATTCTCCCGAGGATGAATTCCTTGGATTCTACGGTTCTAACGATGTTGCCGCAACACTTGTGCAGGCGTTGACAACACTTTGGAACAGGCTTTTCCTTACCAATGAAATGATAGAGGCTTCTGCAAAAGTTTTGCCTTTCACATTTAATGACCTTTGGGTTGACAGTGAGGATTTTGTATATACCGTTACCGGTAAATCGGTAGAAGACAGCCAGGTTAAGCGTCTTAATCCCGGTGGTGACAACATTCTTGCATCTAACAGCATTAATTTCGTTGATGATGAAAGAGCCACTGAGTTATTGAATCCGGGTTCTGTACGTACACCTGACCTTACGGGTATTGCTGCTGATAAGGATGGATTTATCTATATATTGGATAAAACCTACGGACGTGTTTACATCTATGATAACGAGTGTACAATGCTGTCGGCTTTCGGCGGTGGAATTAAGTCCGGTGGCCAGGATGGTACCTTCTATAATCCGACTTCCATAGGTTATAACGAGGCTACTGAAGATGTAGTCATAACCGACAGTAGTGAGAACACTATTACGATTTTCAAAATCACAGAACACGGTAAACTCATTAAATCTGCTCAGGCAAAAACCATTGTCGGCGATTATGAAGAGGCAATGGGTGAGTGGACCAACGTTTTAGAGGCTGACCGTAACTGCCAGTTAGCATACGCAGGTTTGGCAAAGGCTTATTACGCAATGGGTCAGACCAATGAGAATGCTGAAGAAGGTAAAGAGTATATCAATAAATCTATTGAACTTGCAAAGCAGGGTTATGACCGTGAAACTTATGCATTGGCTTTTGGCAGCGTAAGAACAGAGTGGTTAAGACAAAACTTTACTTGGGTATTGCTTATTGCTGTTGTGCTTATAGCCGGTGTTATTGCACTTTTGGTTTACAGTACAAAGCATCAAATGAGATTGGTTAAGAATGAAAAGCTTCATCTTGCCACTACTATGCTTACTCATCCGTTCGAAAACTTCCGTGAAATTAAGGAGAAAAACCTCACATCAGTTCCGATTTGCTTGGTTATCATTCTTCTTTATTATGTTTTCGATGTTATGACCACCACAATGGGTGGCTTCGCATTCACTTATTTTGACCCGTCAAGCTACAATGCATTGCTCATACTTGCAAAAACCGCGGGATTGGTTATTCTTTGGACTGTTACTAACTGGGCAGTATGTACTTTGTTCAGCGGTAAGGGTAAAATCAAGGAAATCTTTACGGTTATCAGTTATTCGTTGATACCTTTGCTTGTTGAAAGTGTTATACAAATCGTTTGCACAAACATTCTTGTGCCTGAAGAGGCAGCATTCCTTAGTGTATTGTCGATAGCTTGTACCGCTTATGCAGTAATAATGCTGATGGCCGGTTCGATTATTATTCACGACTACAGTCTTATGAAGTTTATCGGAACAACATTGGTAACCTTGTTGGGCTGTGCAATTGTAATATTCTTACTTGTTGCTGTTGGAATTTTGTTACAGCAGACAGGCGGATTCGTTGCAACGATTTATTCCGAAATCGTAAAATTATTCTAAAAGAGGAGGAGAATTATGAAAAAATCCAAACGTATTATTTCAATTGCATTATGTTTGCTGCTTTCGTTAACATTCCTCCTTTTGACAGCCTGCGGCACGCCTGACCGTGCCGCCGAGTCGGCTTACACGCCGCTTGAGGATTACGAGTTGCTTAAAACAACATGTGTGGCTGAAAATGACCGCTACAGTTTGATTTGGAATGCAGAAAAAATATGCGTTATCCTTTATGATAAGGTAATGGACCGTGAGTGGAGTTACGTCCCGGAGGAATCGCTTAATAGCAATTACGATTATTCCGAAGACGGTGGCGGCGATTCTCAAAATACTCACCCGAAAGTACGTTCACCTATCATTGTAAAGTATTATAACACTTCGAATTTCCTTACTGATGAAACAAACGCATATGCAATGTCCATCAATAAGAAGACTTATACAGTTAAGGCTGTTGAAAACGGCGTTGAAATGACATGCTATTTCCCTGACCGTCAGCTTACTGTACCGGTATGCTTTACCTTGAATGACAAGGGTGTCGATGTTTCGGTTGACCCCACTAAAATTCAGGAAAACGCATCCTATAATGTATACGCTGTGCAGATTGCACCGTTCTTCTGTTCTGTAAGCAATAATGACGCAGACAAGGAAGATAACTATCTTTTCATCCCCACAGGTTCAGGTGCAATTGTTAATCCGGCAATGGACGATACCCGTGAAGCGGCTATTATTTTTGAAGAACCGGTTTACGGCACCGATGCGAACATCACAAAGTTTGAGGAAAAGACTGTTACAGAAACAGTAAGATTCCCTGTTTACGGTGCAGTTAATGACCAAGAGGCAGTTTGTGCAATTATAAAATCCGGTGCAGAGTGTGCTTATTTAACCGGTGCCCTTGCACAAAAGCTTACAAGATACTCTTACATCACTTCAGAGTTCCGTATAAGAGGTTATCAGGAAGTTGTTCAAACTTTATTCACTGCTACCACCGTTAAAACAAAGCTTTATACCGATGCATTTACACCGGATAAAGTAGAGGTAGGTTTCTACCCGCTTTACGGTGAAGATGCTTCTTATGTAGGTCTTGCAAATACTTACCGTGATTATCTCAATGAAACCAAAGCTTTGAGCGAAGAGAAGTCAAAGGATTCTCTGCTTAACCTTAAACTTATTGGCGGTATTCAAACCAAAAAGTTTAACTTTGGTATTCCTTCAACCGATATGTTGGTTGCTACCGACTTAAAGCAGGCAAAGGCAATCATCAAAGACGTTAAAACCAGAACCGGCTTGGAAAACTTTAACGTTAACCTTGTAGGATTTGGTAAAAGTGGTAACGATATCGGAGTGGTTGCCGGCGGCTATGGTATCGGCAAAAAATTTGGTGATGAGGATGACCTCAAAGATTTAATTAAGTATAGTAACGGCGTTGGTGCTAATGTATACTTCAATTTTGATATGGTACATTTCAGTGCATCCGGCGGTGGTGTAAACTCCACGTTTGGAAAAGCTGATGCTGCAAACGGCAGCTTTACCGAACAAAATTACTTCACATTAAACCTTAGAACCAAAGATACTAAACTTCGTTCATATTATCTTGTATCGCGTTCTGAATATTCAGAGATTGCTGCCAACATTAAAGAATCGGCAGCAGAGTGGAACCTTCCCGGTATCAGTCTTGATACACTTACCAGTGTTTCTTATTCTGATTACTCTGAAAGAGAGTATTATGCGAGAGCTAATTTTGAAGACCAAGCTACTGCCATCATAAACGGTTATAAGAACAGCGGATATAAAGTAGCAGGAAGTGATGCAAATGCATTTGCTGCAGTAGGTTGTTCTCATGTTTATGATGTACCTATGCAGTCTTCAAAATACAGATATTACACAGCGGATATTCCGTTCTATCAGATTGTGTTTAAAGGCTCTGTATCTATGTCAGGTACAGCGATTAACCTTTCCACTAATAAAAACATCAACTTGCTTAAAGCAGTTGAAACAGGAAGCGGTTTGACATATACGTTAATCAGCAAATATGATACAAACCTTATCACTTCAGCTCAAAATGTATTCTATGGCTCAGTTTATTGGGACAAAACCATCGAGCGTGGTGTTGCTACCGATATTCAGGCAACAGTAGATGCATATAAAGATTTCTTTGAATCGGTAAACGGTGAAAGAATCGTCGGACACAAACTTATTACCAAGGATGTTCGACTTACAATCTTCAGTAACGGGGTTGCAGTATATGTTAACTACGGCGACACCGATTATACCGAAGGTGACATCACAGTCGCTGCAGGCGGCTACACTAAGACTGTAATAAAGGAGGCGTAATTCAATGACACAAGATGAAATTAAAACTGTTGAAACGCCTCAATTTAATCCTAAAAAGATTAAAAAGCATAAAGGCATTGAATCGTTAAAGAGTACATACGGAAGACTTTTCTGCTTGCATTGGGAAATCGGATTGATTTTGTTCTTCATAATGCCGCTGTTTCAGTCTTTCTACTACGCTTTCTGTGATGTTAGTTTTGTCGGTGGTGAATATCAGTTTGTATTCTCAGGTTTAAAGAACTATAGGTATATATTAAGAGAAAACCCCACCTATTGGGGCAACGTCTCGGGTTCGTTATTATCGATGCCCGGCGAACTTTTGGTTATTGTAATCGTAAGTCTTATTTTGGCTCTTTTACTTAATCAAAAATTCCGCGGAAGACTTTTCTTCAGAGGTTTGTACTTCCTGCCGGTTATTATAGCTTCCGGTGTTGTAATTGAACTTTTATTTAAAACAACATCAAGTGAGCTTTCTTCTTCGGGTGTTTCGGATTCGTTTGCCGCAAATATGCTTAGCGTTGAGGATGTTATGGCTTGGCTTTCACTTCCTGTAAAAGTCGGTGGATTTTTTACCGGGCTATTGAATGACATTTTCAATCTTATTTGGAACTGCGGAATTCAGATTGTTTTGTTCATTTCGGGTATGCAGTCAATCGCTGACTCACTTTATGAAGTTTCTAAAGTTGAGGGTGCAACTAAATGGGAAGAGTTCTGGTTTATCACATTGCCGATGCTCTCACGTACTTTAGTATTGGTTGTCATCTTTACGATTGTTGAGCTTGTAACTGCCAAAACCAATCCTGTTATGCTTCAGGCATATACCCTTATGAGAGGTGCTGCAACAAGCTATGGACCTGCTTCTGCAATGCTTTGGTTCTACTTTATGATTGTCGGAGCAGCTATGGCAGTACTTATGTTCTTGTTTAATGTAACGTTCTTAAGACGCTGGGATACAGGAGGTAGAAGTTAATGCAAGTACTCAATACTGTTAAGGATACTTTCCTGAAACTCAAAAACGGAACAAAAGAAACTCGCTATAAAGCAATTCTTAAGGCTAATGGAGTTTTTACTTCACTTTTAAGATACGTCATACTTATTGCAATCGGCTATATTATTCTTTATCCGTTGCTTTATATGATTAGTTCTTCTTTCAGAGTGAGAGATTCGTTCTATGACCCCTCTATCATCTGGATTACTTCAGAAGTAACACTGGAAAACTTTAAGTTTGCTTGGCAAGTTATGACTTATGGTAAAGCATTCTTAAATACGCTGATTTATGAAATGATTTCAGCAGGTGTTCAGATTATCAGTTGCTCTATTGTAGCTTACGGGCTTGCTCGTTTCGAGTTCAAGGAAAAGAAGATTTTAATATTCTTTATGTTCTTGCTTATTCTCGTTCCGTCACAAATGATGATGCTTCCGATATTTATGAACTATTCGAAACTGGACTTCTTAGGATTGTTTGGATTAATTGATTCTTTAACCGGAATTGACATCAGACCTAACGTTCTTAACTCAGTTTGGACGTTCTATGTACCCGCCTTGCTGGGAGTAGGCATCCGTTCGGGTATTATAATTTACATTTATATTCAGTTCTTTAAAGGCTTGCCCAAAGAACTTGAAGAAGCAGCATGGATTGACGGTGCAGGACCTCTGAAGACCTATATCAGAATAGCACTTCCGTCTTCGGGCGTTGTTATTACCACCGTTACCGTGTTCTCTCTGATTTGGCACTGGAACGACTATTCGCTGTCATCGATGTACTTGTATTTCGAAAGTTGGCCGTTGGCTGTAAAACTTAGCAATATAACTTCTGCCGAAGCAATGGGAACATTGAGACTGGATAACAGTGACCCGTTGAAAATTGCCATTATGATGGCTGGCTGTTTAATGTTCATTATCCCGATATTGATTGTTTATTTGGTACTTCAGAAGAAATTCGTTAAAAGTATCGACCGTGTTGGTATCACAGGTTAATGGTTTATTTTCACCAATAAAAGCAGTTCATTTTTGGTTATTTTTTTAGAAATAATTGCAATTTTATAGTTGAAAATATTAAGCTTATTTGATATTATTAAAAAGAGGTATACTCGACTGTGCTGTCACAGTTGTTACTGTGACAGCGTGACGAGATGTTTAAAGATGTTTTTATAACAAACTAAATAGTTAAAAACATCTTAAATCTTAGTATTATAGATTGAAGATATCAATATAATCGCTGCAAAAGACTTCGAATCAGGCTTATCTTTAAGGGATAAGTGTCGGTTCGCGGTCGCAATGTCATTTCTATAGTACATATTTACTTTGGTTCTTCCCTAAAAAGGGTAGATATATTAATTTTTAACGGTTGCTCGGCTTGCCGAGTGCCGATAAAAAAGGTTTAATCAATGTAGAAAGAGGTAAGACAATGAAGACACGTGCTTTCAAAAAAGTTTTGAGTGTTATTTGTGTTGTCGCTATGTTGATGTCGGTTTGTGTTGTAGGATTGGTAAGCACTACAAGTGCTGCTGATAAGACATACACATTCTATGTCAACGGCGCCAAGTACGCAGAAACAACACTCGCCGATGGAGCTGCCCTCCCTGACCCCGGTTTGTATAAGGGCGCAGCTTTCGAAGGTTGGTATGACAACACCTTCACCAAGAAGCAGACAACTGCAGGAGAGGTTACTACGCTTTATGCAAAGTATTCTTCCTACTTCTTGTCATTCGAGACAAATGATTTTTATTATGACCCTAACAAAAAGACTGCCGCAAACAATACCTTTGATTACGGCATCTCTGACCCGTTGGGTGACGGTAAAGTTGCAAAATACAGATATAGTACCGGTACTGTTAACTTTGGTGCACCTATTTATGATGGCGTAAACACTGAAGGCTTTAAGGTTAAGACTGGTGTAAAATATACTCTTATTTTTAGGGTTTATGGCGATGATGCCAGTTCTAATCCTAGTTTTAGAATCATTTTAAGTAAAAAGGATTACGTCGGTGGTGTTTTTTCTAATTACGGCTTAACTGCTTCAAGTGGTCAACCTCAATACGAAGAGCAGATGGCAATTAAGACTAGTGCTAGAAGGGAAATCGTCATGCAGGATTTGCCTGTCACAAACGGTAAATGGAAATATATTTGTATTGACTTTACTGTTGACCAGGAAGATATCGATGCCGGTCGCGAATACCTGATGTTTGCAATGTATAGAGATGGTACCGGTTCAGTGCTTTTCGACGATTTTGTTATTACTGAAGATGCCGCAGAAAGTGAAGTCACATTCAATGACAACGGTATCGAGAGCAAGCAGACCTTGGTGGAAATGTCCGCATTGCCTGCTATTTCAGACCCCAACTTTATCGGTTGGTATGATGCAACGTTAACTGATAAATATGATTTTGCTCCTGCAGCCCCTATTACTCTTTATGCTAAATATGCAAAAGTTGCAGATACATTTGAAAATGGCGATAAGATGGCATTTGACCCCAACAACAAGTTCCCCGCTGATAACGGATTTAAAATTGTTGCTGACCCTGCAGATGCTCAAAACCACGTTCTTTCAGCACCTATCGGAGGAACAGTTGTAGACAACTATGCAATTCTCGGCGCTAAAGGTGCTAATGGCGGTTTCTCAATTTCAAAACGCCAAGTTTATACCGTTAAGTTTAATTACAGAGCTAGCGGTATCGGTTCTAAGGGTGCTAAAGTATACTTTAAATTAGCAGATGACGCTAATGTTGGCATCGCAGCTGCCGGTGAAGAGCTTGGATGGGAAGTTGCTATTGAGAACACAACAGCTGCTAAGGACGTAGTAGCGACCTTCGTTTTAGAAGATAGTAATCCTATTAACGTTAAGGCTTTGAAAAATCTTGTAATGGCTGTTTACGGTGAGGATTCCAACGGTACTATACTTATCGACAACTTCTCTGTTGGTCCTTACTCTAAACCTATCGCTGCCCCTGATTTTGAGATGGACTTCGAAGATGACTTCAAGTGGAGTGTAGCCGATGCTAACAAGTACGATAAGTCCAGCGGTAACGGATATGTTAACCGCGGTGAGATTATTGCTGAAGCAGATAGCACATTCTTCCGTGTAAGCCATTTCAACAAGAAGGACTCTTACATTTACTTTACTGTAAATGACGGTACAAATCAGTTCAAGCTTGAAGACCGTGCCATTTACACTATTACATTTAAGTATAGAGTTACTCATGCCGAAACTCCGACTTCTATGGGTCTTGTTTTGGTAGAACCCACAACCGCAAAAACCGGCTTGAAGTTTGAGAAATTTGTAGAATTAAAATCCTTCTGCGAGAGTAATAACAATACTGATTATGAAGAGATTGATCAAAAGGAATGGACCGAAGTTACTTATACCTTTGGTACAAACCTTGTTGGCAAGGAGAGTTACACCTCTATCGGCTTGTATGTATTCAACTCTACCAATGTTCCTGAAAAGGACCCCGATTTGAATAAATTAACCGCTTCGGTTATTGATTTTGACGATATCGTTATTCAGACCAACTCCAATAGTATGGGCGACGGTATGATTGTCTTTGATTCCAAGGGCGGTACCGATTGTGATGCCATCGTCACTCCGTCTGGTGAGCCTGCAGGTGCATTACCTCAGCCTACCAAGGAAGGCTATATCTTCCAGGGCTGGAAGTTTGACTCGGCAACCGGAACTATCGACTTTAATGCAAATACCATCGTTCCCGGTTTCATCACTAATGTTTATGCAGAGTGGAAACTCGCTCCCGGTGTTATTGAAGTTAGTGTTCATACCAACGTCCCCGAATTTGATGCAAAATACGGTAAGTTAATTGCATATCCCGGTCAAAAAATCATCGGTTTCCCCACTGAAGACCCCGCAATGGTTAGTCAGGAATTCAAAGGTTGGTACTATGATACCGCTTTCACAAAACCTGTTGACCCGAATGTTGCTCCTGCAGAAAGCTGTGACGTTTATGCTAAGTGGGGCAGAGGCAACTTTGTTGTTGACTTTGAGGACTTCGACAGAACCGGACCTTCCGCCCGTGCTAAGTTCGTTACAGACCCCGTAACCGGTAATAATTATCTTGACTGGCATGTTGGCTGGGCTACTTCTAATACCAGTGATACCGATACACTTTATTGTACTTACCTTAATAAACTCGGAACCCATTTCACCGTTATTGCTGATAATGAGTACACTGTAACCTTTAAGTATAAACTCCTTGAGGGCGTTGTAACTGTAGGTGCTGTTACTCACATTAAGCAGAATGGTTGGAGTGACCGTATGGTGCAGACTAATGGTAAGGCTCCCAGAGTTGTTTTGGACAAAGTTGACCCCGATAATTGGCAGACCGCTTCGTATACCTTTACTGCAAAGCCGATGAATAATGATGCTAATTATCTTTCAATCGGTATTGCTAACCACGGTCATATATTGGTTGATGACATTGTTATTACTTCTGATTTTAATACAATGAACATCTACGGCTCTGCAATTATTTTTGATACCAACGGCGGTAAAAAGCTTGACCCGATTTCCGGAGCACCCGGCTCTAAAATCAGCTTGCCGAAACCCTCTAAACCCGGTTACAAGTTCTTGGGCTGGTATGTTGATAAAGATTTCACCCAGAAGTTCACCGAAACTGTTTACGGTACTGAAACTGTTAATTTGTTTGCAAAATGGCAGCTTGGTAAGTATGCTGAGGGATTCGAAGAATTCCCGAACGCTATTAAGGGTCAGGCAATTTCCGGTGCTTACAGTTTTTATAACAGTAAAACTCCCGGATACGATAAATCAAATATCCACAGCGGTGAAGTTTCTCTCTTCCGTAAGGGCAATACTGCAGGCGTTAAGGCTTTCACAACTACAAGAAGTAATGAGTTCGCACTCACTGTTGGTGAGACCTACACTCTTGAAATGTATGTAAAGCCGACTTCAATCGGTGATGCAGCAGGCGTTATCAATATGATTAGTATGTCTTCTTATATTGGTATTAACACACCTACTGCAACAACACCTGTTGCTAAGATTGCCGACCTTAAGGAAGGCGAGTGGAACAAGGTTACTTACACCTTTACCGCTAGCAGCAAGTATGTTGGTGTTTCTTCTTCTGCCGGAAATGATATGTATATCGATGACATTTCCGTAACTCTTAAGGGATACACAGGTTCTGCTAACACAGGTGACTCTTCTGTCAACCCGATTGTTATCATGGCACTTGTAGTTCTCTGCGCCGGTGCACTTCTTGTTACCGGTAAAAAGATTTTCTCTAAATAATTGTCTTACCTTTCATATTCGCCGTCCCACATAAAGTGGGGCGGCGGTTTTATTTGTAAGATTAATGTTTTATTTGATTGACAAAATATTTAATTGGCAGTATAATGATTGTTGATATTGAAATGCTTAGCGTTTTACCGAAAAAGATATTATAAATTTAATATCTACGTATGAAATTTTCACGTCGCGAGTGTGACGGATTGGAGAAAAATTATGGAATGGATGTCACTTAACACTTTAAGAGAGAAATACCTTTCGTTTTTTGAAAGCAAGGGTCATCTTCGTCTTGGCAGCTTTTCATTAGTGCCGGATAATGATAAATCATTGCTTTTGATAAATTCCGGAATGGCTCCTATGAAGAAGTTTTTCACAGGTGAGGTTATCCCTCCCCGTAACCGAGTAACAACCTGCCAAAAATGTATCCGTACTCCTGACTTGGAGCGTGTTGGTCATACCGCACGTCACGGAACATATTTTGAAATGCTCGGAAACTTCTCGTTTGGTGATTATTTTAAGGACGAGGCAATTGAGTGGGCTTGGGAATTTTTAACCAAAACGCTTGAAATTCCTGAAAACTTGCTTTGGCCGAGTATTTATGAAAATGACGAGGAAGCCTATGCTATTTGGAAGGATAAAATAGGCGTTCCTGAAGAACATATCGTTCGTTTGGGCAAGGCTGATAACTTCTGGGAGCATGGTTCAGGCCCTTGCGGTCCTTGTTCCGAAATTTACTTTGACCGTGGTGAGAAATACGGTTGTGGCTCGCCTGACTGTAAGCCCGGTTGCGACTGTGACCGTTATATGGAAATTTGGAATAACGTTTTTTCACAGTTTAATAACGACGGCAATGGCAACTATACCGAGTTAAAGCAAAAGAATATTGATACAGGTATGGGTCTTGAACGTCTGGCTTGCGTATTGCAGGGTGTAGACAACCTTTTTGAGGTTGATACCGTTCGCAGTATTTTAAATGAGGTTTGTAAAATTGCCGGTGTTGAGTATGGCAAGGATGCGAAAAAGGATGTCTCTATCCGCGTTGTTACCGACCATGTTCGCGGTGCAACCTTTATGATTTGTGACGGTGTTTTGCCTTCAAATGAGGGCAGAGGCTATGTTCTTCGCCGTCTTTTACGCCGTGCCGCCCGTCACGGTAAGCTTTTGGGTATTAATAGAATGTTCCTTTGCGATATTTGTGATAAGGTTATCGGCGAAAACAAAGGTGCATATCCTGAAGTGCTTGAAAAGGCAGATTATATTAAGAAAATTATGTCGGTTGAGGAAGAAAACTTCGGCAAGACTATTGATTTAGGTCTTAAAATGCTTGAGGATATTACTTCTTCGGGCGATGGTAAAGTGTTGTCCGGTGCCGATGCATTTAAACTTAATGACACCTACGGTTTCCCGATTGACCTTACTAAAGACATTTTAGAGGAAAAAGGCTGGACCGTTGACGAGGACGAGTTCAAGCGTTTAATGGATGAGCAAAAGCAACGTGCCCGTGATGCAAGAAGCAAGTCGGCAGCAGAGTCTTGGAAGAGCTCCGAAATCGGTTTTGACGGAATTGCTGTAACTGAATTTTTAGGTTATACCGAGTCTGAATGTTCGGCAAAAGTTTTAAGCATTGTAGTTGACGGCGAGTTTAAAAGCACAGCAGTCAACGGTGAAAAGTGCGTGCTCGTGCTTGATAAAACCGTTTGCTATGCTGAAAGCGGCGGTCAGGTTGGAGATGAAGGCTCAATTTCTGGTGACGGATTTACCGTTACAGTTGATAACGTAAAGAAAAACGCAAGCGGTATCTTTATGCATTACTGCACCGTTAATGATGGTGAAGTTTCGGTTGGAAATACTGTTAAAGTTGCGTTTGACGGCAAACGTAAGCAGGCAATTCGCCGCAACCATACTGCAGCTCACCTTTTGCAGGCAGGTTTGCGTAAGGTTTTGGGCACTCACGTTGAGCAGGCAGGTCAGTTAGTAAACGAGTCAGCAGTACGTTTTGACTTTACACATTTTTCAGCCTTAACTTCGGATGAGATTAAACAGGTTGAGACATTGGTTAACGGCGTTATTTTAGATGCCGTTGATGTTGATAACCGCGAAATGCCGATTGACGAAGCAAAGGCAATGGGTGCTATGGCTCTGTTCGGTGAGAAATACGGCGATGTTGTTCGCGTTGTGAATGTTCCCGGATTTTCGGTAGAACTTTGCGGCGGTACACATGTTAAAAACACCGCAGTTATCGGTGCATTTAAGATTGTGTCGGAATCGTCGGTTGCTTCGGGCGTACGACGTATTGAGGCAGTAA
The DNA here is from genome assembly GCA_045649545.1 of Acutalibacteraceae bacterium. Lineage (GTDB taxonomy): Bacteria > Bacillota > Clostridia > Oscillospirales > Acutalibacteraceae > UMGS172. The sequence goes on along the minus strand of JAZRQE010000055.1, from coordinate 16,838 downwards.
CCGGAAACGGAGTATTAGAACTTTTGCAAAGGTATGAAACAGAAATCAATGCTGCTGCAAATGCATTAAAACTTAATAACCCTGCCGAATTGGCACAAAAGTGTGAGCAAATTTCGGTTGAACTTAAAGCATCTTACCGCGAAATTGAGAAGTTGAACTCTAAACTTGCAGGTTTCAGAGTAGATGAGCTTTTGGCTTCGGCTAAAATTTTAGGTTCGGTTAAACTTATAACCGCCGAGTTCGAGGCAGTGGGCAGCGATACTTTACGCAGTATGGCAGATAAGATTCGCGATAAAATGCCGGAGGCTGTTGCAGTATTTGCCGATAAAAACGGTCAATCTGTAACCTTTGCGGTAACTGCCGGAAAGTCAGCAATTGAAGCTGGTGTTATGTCAGGCAAGGTTGTAGCCGCAGTATCGGCTGTTGCCGGAGGTAAAGGTGGCGGACGTCCCGACTTTGCAATGGCAGGTGCCAAGGATGTTTCTAAAGTAGCAGAGGCTTTGGCTTCGGCAGAAGACACCGTAAAATCAATGCTTAAATAAGGAGTCAGGTTATGGATTGCTTATTTTGTAAAATCGTCGCAGGCGAAATCCCTTCGACTAAGATATATGAAACAGACGAGGTTTTGGCTTTCGCTGATATTGCTCCGCAAGCACCGTTCCATGCGGTTATTATCCCTAAAAAGCACATTAAGTGTGCCGATGAGATAACGCCTGAAAACAGTTCTGTTATTGCTAAAATATTTGAAGTTATTGCTTTGATTGCAAAGCAGGAAAACTTAACTGACGGTTACCGCGTTGTTAATAACTGCGGTCGCGACGGCGGTCAAACTGTAGGACATTTGCATTTTCATATGTTGGCAGGACGCTCTTTAGAGTGGCCTCCGGGTTGATAAAATTGGAGGATTAAATATGAACAAGGTTTATGAAATGACAATTGCTGGCTTAAGGCGTGAACTTCCGCTTTGTGCCGTAAACGAGCATCTTGACATTGCCGCGTTTATTATCTTCGGTGATGTTGAACTTACCGTTGCTGCATGTTCAGAGTTGCTTAAAAAGGTTAAGGACTTTGATGTTATTGCAACTCCTGAAGCAAAAAGTATTCCTTTGGCATACGAACTTTCCCGTCAGTCGGGCAAGCCGTATGTTGTTGCACGTAAAGGTCCTAAGGTTTATATGAGAAATCCTATTTCGGTTGATGTTACTTCGATTACCACTCAACATCAGCAACACTTATATTTGGGTGTTGACGAGGTCAAATTAATGAAGGGTAAAAAAGTGCTTATCATTGACGATGTTATCAGCACGGGTGAGTCGTTAGAGGCTATGAAAAAGTTGGTGACTCAAGCAGGCAGTATTATTGCCGATTGCTGTGCAGTTTTAGCTGAGGGCGATGCCGCAAAGCGTGACGACATTGTTTTCCTTGAGCCGTTGCCGGTATTCTTTAAGTAAAATTAAACACGGGCTACTCTTTCGAGTAGTCCGTGTTTTTTTGTTTGATAGTTTTCAATTTTTAAAAGCCTTTAACCGACGCTGCCTCAAAATATAGGCAACCATCACAACACCTAAAAATGCGGTTACAGCGGCTGAAATTCCGAGTTTTAAAAGGTTTTCATTAAGACTTTCTGTAAACTCAATAATTTTTGCGTAGCCAGGGGCATTTTTGGATTGGTATTCTTCCATTATTTCAAAATATTTACCGGCTGTTTCGTTGTCGCCGCTCAAATAACTTTCTTCCCATAAAGCTCTATATTCATCATAAACGGCGTTGTTGGACATATAGTCTATATTTCTTTCAATATCATCGCGTTCAAGGTAAAAGTGTCCGCAAATTCCGGCAAATACTATTGTTACAGTTAACGAGATTGCGGTTAAAGTTATAAATATAAACCGCCAGAGTCCGTGACGGGCGATAAACTCACGCAACAAAAGTATTACGTAACGGATGTGCCAGAACATTGGTATCGGCTCGCGGTCAAAGGCTATTGCTTCCTCATAACGCCTTTTAGTCGAAACGGCGGTTAATATTCCAAACACCAAAACCGGGCAGGAACATATAAACCAAGCAACCGATACGTTACTTCCAAAATACATAAAAATCATTGAAACTAACATTATCGCTACTGATAAAAAGGTTAAAACCATACCGGCAATGTACCAAAACTGTTTTCGGTAGCCGACAAAATATTCTTTAAACCAAGAGTACAGTTTATTCGGTTTCTTATCTTCTTTCATAAAACATTCCTTACAAAATTTAAGTTGGTATTAAATATTTTTTAATATTATACCTTATAAATTTTCACAAGGCAATATAAAGCGAGGTTTAATGTGTAAATATTTTATAAATTCTATATGAAAGGTAAAAAATATATTGAATATCGAACAAAAGTTTGGTACAATAAAGAAAAGTATGTATTGTGGCGGATTGTAGCCTTATATACAAGGATGAAAGCGGCAATTTCGCTTTGAAACGGTCTGCAACCGCACACAAGGTGCGGAATTTTTCAAGGAGAGCCGTGTGTGTCACGGAACGTTTTTGTATGGAAGTATGGGATATACTTGACCGTAACGGTGAACCCACCGGAAAAACGGTTGAGCGTAAAAGAATTTGCCTTATGAAGGGCGAATACCATTTGGTTGTGCATATCTGGATTTTGGGTAATGACGGAAGAGTATTAATTCAACGCAGAAGTTTTTCAAAACCGCTTATGCCGGGTGAATGGGCGGCTATCGGCGGCAGTGCTTTGTCAGGCGAAACGGCAGTTGATGCAGCCAAGCGCGAGTTGGCCGAAGAAATGGGAATTGAGGTTCCCAAGGAGGATTTAAGACCTATTAAAAATATGGTCAGAAAAAACTCGATTTTAAATGTTTTCTTAGTCTGCAGAACTTTACCTGTATCTGACCTAAAGTTGCAGGAAGAAGAAGTTAGCGAGGCTAAATGGGTACACCGTAACAAGTTAAGACAGATGATAAAAAACGGTGAATTCCACAACTACGGCAATGAATATTTTGAGGCGGTTTTTCAGGCTTTTGATAAAAAATCTGCTTCAAGACGGAGAAAGAAAAGATATGAAGCAAGATTCAGAAAATAAGCAGTGTCAAATTTGTAAGGGCTACCTTTTTGAGGATGACGATGTTGTGATTTGTCCTCATTGTGGTGCTCCGCATCACAGAGATTGCTGGAATACTGTCGGTCATTGCGGTGTTGAGGCTGACCACGGCACCGATAGACAGTATGATAGACTAATAGAAAGAGAAGCCGAAAATCAGGAAACACAAACACAAAACAGAGTGACAAAGGTTTGTCCTCATTGCAAACGTGAGTCACATTCAGAGGACGGCAGTTTTTGTCCCTATTGCGGTCAGCCGTATTCCGGTGAAGGTACAAACGGCTCACAGCATCATAAAGGCGGACCAAATGTATTTCAGGGTGGCATGCCTTTTAATATTGATGCTTACGGCGGATTGCCGAAAGATAGTGAAATCGAGGGTGTTAAGGTTCAAGATATCGCAAAGTTTGTAGGTTCAAACTCACACCGTTATGTGCCGAGATTTGCAACTTTGACGAAACACAACAAAGGCTCTTGGAACTGGGCGGCATTTTTGTCACCGGCAGCATGGTGCTTTTCGAGAAAAATGTACCTTTATGGAGTTATTTTTCTTGCACTTTCTTTGGCGGCAGGTATTTGCGGTTACCCGTTTTTAGTTGAATATGATCAGGTTTTAGCCGAGTCGGGCGAGGGTTTTCGCAACAGTTACACTCTTATTTCCGAAAACTTTGATAAGTTCAGCCTTGTGCCGATGATTATGATGTTTTTCGGTGCAATATTAGAGTTTGGAACAAAGATTTTAGTCGGTCGCTTCGGAGACTGGCTTTATAGAGGATTTACTCTTGAAAATGTCAAGAAAATAACTTCAAAACCCGATATTGATGATGTAGATGTTGCTTTAAGTATGGCAGGTTCGGTCAGTTTGATGTGGATGGTAGTAATATTATTGGCAGAAAATTATTTACCGCAGTTTATTGCGTCAATGTTGTGGTAAAGGAGAATTATTATGATTCGTAAAGCGATTATTCCTGCAGCAGGTTTAGGAACAAGAGTTTTACCGGCTTCAAAAGCAGTGCCGAAAGAGATGTTAACGATTGTTGACAAACCGGCAATACAGTATATTGTTGAAGAGGCGGTTGCCGCCGGAATTACCGATATTCTCATTATCACAAACCGTGGCAAGGGCGTTATCGAGGACCATTTTGACCATTCGTTTGAATTAGAGCGTTTACTCGAGCAACGCGGCGGTAAGGAAGACGTTTTGAATGAATTAAAGTCGGTTGCTAAAATGGCTAATATCTACTTTATCCGTCAAAAAGAGGCAAAGGGTTTAGGTCACGCCGTACTTTGTGCCAAAAGCTTTGTGAAGGATGAGCCGTTTGCCGTCTTGTACGGTGACGATGTTATTATAAATGACGAAAAACCGGTTGTCGGTCAGGTTATAGATGCATTCGAAAAGCATGGAAAATGTGCTGTCGGCATTAAGGAAGTAACCCCTGAACAGATTGTTAAATACAGTTCGATGAAGGTTAAAAATATTGAAAACAACGTTTACGCTATTGACGATATGATTGAAAAACCGTCATTAGATAAGGTTTTTTCATTGTACTCAATTTTGGGACGATGCGTTTTGACTCCCGACATTTTCGATGTTTTAGAGACTATCCCTAACGGTGCCGGTGGTGAATTGCAGTTGACCGACGCAATGGCTGAAATAGCCCGACGTGACGGCATGGTGGGTGTTGATTTTGACGGCATCCGTTATGATATGGGAAATAAATTCGGCATTTTAAAGGCAAACATTGAGGTTGGATTAAAACATCCTGAAGTCAAGGATGAGTTGAAAGATTTTATCAAGAAAATTGCTGCCGAAATTTAAAGTGCGAGGGACAATTAATGGCTGATACAAATTTAAGTAAACGTCAAGAAGCGGTATACAATTATCTTAAAAAGGTTATGAGTAAGTCCTTCCCGCCGACAGTCAGAGAAATCTGTGAGGCTACGGGAATTTCCTCAACCTCGACGGTACATGCGGCTTTGTCGGTATTAGAGGAAAAAGGATATATCATAAGGGATGCAAAATCGTCAAGAGGTATCCGCTTGGCAGGTACTGAAAATACCTCTATGGTACCGGTTATCGGCAGGGTTTCTGCCGGTGTGCCGATTTTGGCGGTTGAACAGATAGAAGGGTATATTCCGTTTCCCGTGACAAATGAGCGTTCGGATGAATTGTTTGCTTTAAGCGTTAAGGGTTTGAGTATGCGTGATGCCGGTATTTTGGACGGTGATATTATCATTGCAAACCGCGAGCTTGAAAGTCGCGACGGTGATATTGTTGTAGCTTTGATAGAGGACGAGGCTACCGTTAAACGCTTGGTTAAAAGGAACGGTCAAAAACCGTATCTGTTACCTGAAAATCCCGATTTTGACCCGATTTATCCTGATTATATGGAAATTTTGGGCAAGGTAGTCGGCAGTTACAGGAAGTATTGGTAATATGAAAAAAGTATATATTTTTACCGACGGTGCTTGTTCGGGCAATCCCGGTCCGGGCGGTTGGGGTGCCGTACTCCGTTATAATACCACCGAAAAGGAACTTTCGGGCGGGGAAAAAGAGACAACCAACAATCGAATGGAACTGACCGCCTGTATTGAGGCGTTGACCTTACTTAAAGAGCCGTGCGAGGTCGAGCTCACGACCGACTCGCAGTATGTTGTCAACGGTATTACTAAAGGTTGGGCAGAAGGTTGGCGAAAAAACGGCTGGAGAAAAGCTGATAAAAAGCCGGCACTTAATTCGGACTTGTGGGAACTTTTGTTAGTTCAGTGTGAACGTCATAACGTCACATTTAATTGGATTAAAGGTCACGCAGGGCATGAGGAAAACGAACGGTGTGACGCGTTAGCAGTCGGAGCATACCAAAAATATTTGGATTAATTTTTTTAAAATAGTCAGTTCGCAAAATCCTGACTTAAAATAAAACTACGGAGGAATTTTTATGAGTAAAAGAACTTCGCTGTCACGCTTTGTCGTGACAGCGGCGTTAATTTCAGCCGCCTACGCTGTGCTGACCTATGTATCGGCAGCTTTTGGATTGGCGTATTTAGGAGTTCAGTTTAGATTATCCGAAGCCTTGAACATTCTTGCCGTCTTTACGCCTGCAGCAGTACCCGGACTTACTATTGGTTGTATTATCGGCAACTTAGGAAGTCCGTTAGGTATTATAGACGTTGCAGTAGGTACATTGGCAACGTTGTTGTCGGCAGTGTCGATAAGGCTTATTGCAAGGTTGTGCGAAAGGGCAACCCCGTTTTTAAGCATAATACCGCCGACACTTTTTAATGCGGTTTTAGTAGGGCTTGAGGTTACGTGGTTTTTGGGTGACAGTTTCACGCTTGTAGCTTTTTCGGTTGTTGCACTTCAGGTGGCAATAGGTGAGATTGTGGTTTGTTCAGTGTTAGGTTTGCCGATTTATTATGGCTTAAAAAAGCAGGCAAAAAATTTATTTTAATTCAAAAGGACGGTGGAATATGGCTACTGTATTGGTAATCGGCGGTGGTGCTGCAGGACTTATGGCGGCATATTCTGCCGCATCAATGGGTGCAGAGGTTACTGTTTTAGAACGAAATCCCAGACCTGCCCGTAAGGTTATGATAACCGGCAAGGGCAGATGCAATGTTACTAATAATACCGATTTAAACGGTTTGGTTAATGCCGTGACCGGCAACGGCAGGTTTTTGTATTCAGCGTTTTCAAATTTTTCTTCGGCTGATACAATGAACTTTTTTGAACGCTACGGTGTACCGCTTAAAACCGAACGCGGTAACCGTGTTTTTCCCGAAAGTGACAAGGCGGTTGACATAGTTGACGCCTTGGTACGTGCCGTTAGGGATGTCGGTGTTAAGATATTCGAAGAACGCGTAATCGAGCTGATTGTGGAAAATGGTGCAGTTACCGGAGTTAAGTGCGAAAGCGGACGCGAAATTCTTAGTGACAGTGTTATTGTCGCAACCGGTGGGTTATCCTATCCCTTAACCGGCTCAACGGGTGACGGTTATAATCTCGCAAAATCGGTTGGTCATACGGTAACCGAACTTCGTCCGTCGTTAGTTCCCGTAAACGTGGCAGAGGGTTGGTGCTCTGACGCACAAGGTTTGGGCCTTAAGAATATCAGCGTTTCGGTGTTTGAGGGTGAGTCGAATAAGCCCGTTTACACCGATTTCGGTGAATTGATGTTCACACATTACGGAATTTCGGGCCCTGTGATTTTAAGTGCATCGGCATATATAAAAGAGCCCGAAAGCGGAAAATACAGTGTGGTAATTGACCTTAAGCCCGCACTTTCTGAGGAAAAGTTAGATGAACGCTTGCTTCGTGACTTTGAGGCTAACAAAAATAAGGATTTTATAAATTCGCTTGGCGAACTGTTGCCGAGAAAACTGATACCTATTATAGTTAAACTTTCTAAAATAGAGCCGAGTGCAAAAATCAACCAAATTACCCGTGAGCAACGTCTTGGGTTGGTTAAATTGTTGAAGAACTTAAAACTGACGGTGACCGGCTTTAGACCGATTGATGAGGCTATCGTCACAAAGGGCGGTATCTCACTGTCAGAGGTTAATCCTAAAACTATGGAATCTAAAATTGTTTCGGGACTTTATTTTGCGGGTGAGGTTTTAGACGTTGATGCTTTCACCGGCGGATTTAATCTTCAAATTGCTTTTTCAACCGGATATTCAGCCGGTGAGTCGGCAGGAAGTAAATATTAAATTTATTCAGTAAATTGGAGTTATATTATGCAAGAAAAAACAGTTGCAATCGCTATTGACGGCCCTGCAGGTGCAGGTAAAAGTACAATCGCACGTAGATTAGCCGAGAAAATGGGATACATTTATGTCGACACTGGTGCACTTTACCGTACAGTTGCATTAAGTATTTCTAAAAACGGAATTAACCCTCAAGATGTGCCGGCAGTAGTCGAGCATATCGGCAAAATTTCGGTAGACATAAAGTATATTGACGGAGAGCAGAGGGTTATTTTAAACGGTGAGGATGTATCAAACCTTATCCGCACACCCGAAGTTTCAATGACGGCTTCTGTAACCTCTGCAATTCCTGAAGTCAGGGCGTTTTTGTTAGGGCTTCAGAGAAAATTAGCAAAAGAGCATAACGTCGTTATGGATGGCAGAGATATTGCGACTGTTGTGTTACCCGATGCAAAGGTTAAAATTTTTCTTACTGCTTCACCCGAAGTTCGTGCAAAACGTAGATACGACGAGTTGATTTTAAAGGGTCAAAACGTCGAGTTTTCGGATGTTTTAGCTGATTTGATTAAACGTGACGAGCAGGATATGAATAGAGCAGTAGCACCGCTTAAACCGTCAGACGAGTCGGTTATTGTTGATACTTCCGAGCTTGATTTAGACGGTGCGGTTTCTAAAATGGAAAATGTTGTTAAACGGAGAAATTTAAGTTGAAAGAGATTATTTTAGCCTCTACCGCAGGTTTTTGTTTTGGTGTAAACAGAGCGGTTGAAATGGTAGAGGATTTACTTGATAGTGGTAAAAAGGTTGCGACTTTAGGTCCGATAATACACAATCCGCAGTTGGTTGAGGATTTAAACAAAAGAGGTGCAAGGATTGTCGAAAGTCCCGAAGAGGTGAAGCCCCAAGAGGTTTTGGTGCTTCGCTCACACGGGGTGGCAAGTTCTGTTACCGAAAAAGCAAACGAATTAGGATTGACCGTTGCTAATGCAACCTGCCCATTTGTTGCGAAAATTCATAAATTGGTAGCCGAGGCAGGCGAAAAGGGACAGACGGTTTTAATTGCCGGTGACCGACATCATAAGGAAGTTGAGGGTATAATAGGTCACTGTACGGGAGAATTTTTCGTTTTTGAGTCATTGGAGGACCTGGAAAATTTGTCAAAGTCCGGTGATATTTCGGCAGAAAAGCCGATTTGTGTCGTGTCGCAGACCACTTTTAATACAGAACTTTGGAAAAAATGCGAAAAATTTTTAAAAAAGGTCTATACAAACGCGATTGTTTTTGATACAATATGTAATGCTACTTCAAAAAGGCAGCAAGAGGCATACGAATTAGCATCTAAATGTGATGCTATGGTTGTAGTAGGCGGAAAACACAGTTCTAACACCTGTAAACTTTATGATGTTTGCAAAAGTGTTTGTGAAAAAACCGTTCACGTAGAAACAGCCAAGGAAATCGACAGTTCGTTTTTCCTCTCGGCGGACCTTGTTGGGGTTGTGGCCGGAGCATCGACTCCGTCCGGTATAATAAAGGAGGTTCTAAAAACCATGCAAGATTTGCAAACACCTGCACAGCAGGACATTATCAACGATGAAATGACTTTCGAGGAGATGCTTAAAGCAACCGAAAGCAGTTCAAATACAGACCAGAAGGTAAAGGGCATCGTTCTCGCAGTTTCTCCGACCGAGATTCAGGTTGACGTCGGCAGAAAACACACCGGTTACGTTACCGAAGCAGAGTTCTCTAACGACCCCAGCGTTAAGCTGACTGAGGCTGTAAAGGTTGGCGATGAGCTTGACCTTATTATTATGAGAACAAATGACCAGGAAGGCACAGTTATGCTTTCCAAAAAGCGTTTTGACGCTATCGCAGGTTGGGACAAGGTAAACACCGCAAAGGAAAGCGGCGAAGTTATCGAGTCCACAGTTGCTGACGTTGTTAAGGGTGGCGTTGTCGCTTTCTATGAAGGTATCAGAGTTTTCATTCCCGCTTCTCAGGCAACTTTATCAAGAACTGATGATTTGTCAGTTTTAAAGGGTCAGCCTATAAGATTCCGTATTATTGAAATCGGTCCCCGTCGCAGAGTTATCGGTTCTGCACGTGCAATTCTTCGTGAGCTTCGTTCTGAAGCAGAGCAGAAGTTCTGGGCAAACGTAAAGGTTGGCGACCGCTTTACCGGTACCGTTAAGTCTTTGACCGGCTACGGTGCATTTGTAGATTTAGGCGGCGTTGACGGTATGGTTCACATTTCCGAGCTTTCTTGGGAACGCATCAAGAATCCCAACGAGGTTGTAAGTGTTGGCGATACTTTAGACGTTTACGTTAAGGCTATTGACGAAGAGAAGAAGAAAATCTCTTTGGGCTATAAGAAGGCTGACGAGAATCCGTGGGAAATCTTTAAGGCAAAATATGCAGTTGGCGATGTTGTTACTGCTAAGGTTGTAAGCATGACTACTTACGGTGCATTTGCAAAAATCATTGCAGGTGTTGACGGTCTCGTTCATATTTCGCAGATTGCTGACCGCCGCATTGAAAAGCCGGCTGACGAACTTAAGGTCGGTCAGGAAATTACCGCTAAAATTATCGATATTGACCTTGATAAGAAGCGTGTAAGTCTTTCTATCCGTGCTCTTATTGAAAAGACCGAAGAGGCAGCAGAGGCTGCTAATGAGGCTCCCGTAGAAGCTCCCGCAGAGGAAACTGCTGAAGCTGCCGAGGAATAATCTGCTTAAGTAGGATTTTGAGGGTAAGCGAAAAAGACACCGTTTTAAACGGTGTCGGGGTCGTTTACCCTTTTTAATTAAAACAACAGTTTGAGGTGACAAAATGAGCAACTTTTCCGCCGCTCGTAAAATGATAGGTATGGCTTTGTTTAGTGCTATACTATGTATGTTTGTGCAGTTTTCGTTTTTCTTTCTTATGAGAAGTTTCTCTACTGAAGTTAAAGGTTATAATGTTTATTCGGTAACTTCCGAAAACCCGACCGGCACTTATGAGGGTTATATTGATAAGAGTGAAAAGCCGGAGAATCCGGATGAAGACAAGCGTTACATATCCGTTTTGACCGATATGCCGAAAAGTGCAAAGGTTGTTGAAGTTGTTTTAAGCACAGTTTGCAGTTTGGGTATACTTTTCTGCACAGTAGGCACCGTTTTGGCTAATACTGCTGCTAAAGACCGTAACGCGGGTGATTTTGACGGTGCGGTTTTAGATAAATCTCGCGGTTTTAAGTTAGGATTGATGGCATCAGTGCCGTCATTGGCGTTTTACGTTGCCACACTTCTTTTGAGATATTTGCCCTCAACCAAAGCGGCTGATTGGTTCTTCTGGGTTTACCGTTTTGTCGCTCTAGGCCCTGTGAAGCCTGTGAATGACTTGATGGTCGGTCCCGAAACCAATTTGGCATCAGTGTCTTGGTGGTGGGTTATTGCTTCGGGTGTATATGTTGCATTGTTTATAGTATTCTGTGGCGTAATGTATCTTATTTGCTATAACGAGGATTCTTGGGTTGCCAAGATGCTTTATAAAAGTGCCAAAAAAGAGACTAAAGTCAGAAGGTTGGGTGGCAGATAATGGGACTTTTCGGTAAAAATTATGACACCCCCGGTAAGGGAGTGTCAAAGGATGAACGTCAAAAGAGGGGCTTCTTCCGCTTTTTTGAACTGTATTTCCGTAATTTTTGGAAATTGATTTCTGCACAGTTTTGGTGCGTTTTGTTGAGCTTGCCGTTGGTGACTATTGGCTTAGGTCAGGTCGGTATGGCGTATGTTTGCCGTATGGCTGCCCGCGATAAGCATAGTTTTGCTACCTCTGATTTTTTTGATGCTATAAAGAAAAATTGGAAAAAAGCCTTGCCGTTAGGCATTATCAATCTTTTGATTTTTGCCGTTTTGGCTGCTAACTTTTATGTGTTGATTATCGCTTGGATAAACGGTCATATTGACAAAGTTTTTGCCGCGGTAATATTCGCCGCAGGTATGTTCTTTTTCACGGTTTTCAGCTTTGCAAAATTCTATCAGTATACACTGATGATTACGTTTGATTTTAAATTTAAAACACTTTTCAAAAACTCTTGGCTTTTTGCAACCTTGGGCATTAAGCACAATGCTATTATAGGTATTACCTTGTCGCTCATTTATATGGCGATGTTTTGGCTTTTTGCTATTAATCCTGAGGTGGGTTTGCCGATTGTAATTATGGTCGGTGCGTTTTTATTCCCATCGTTTAGAATGTTCCTTATTCAGTTCAATGTATTTCCTGAGGTTAAAAAGTACATTATTGACCCGTATTATGAACAGCATCCTGATGAGGATATTGAAAAACGCCGTAGCTTAGGACTGCTTGATTATGATGATGAAGCGGTTTTCGAGGATACACCCGACGACCCCAATGCTTAATACACTTATCTTACTTTAAATTTTCGGATTGTTATAAAACTTTTCTTATATTAAACATACTGTCGACTACCCGCCAGTTTTGAGCGTAAAACTGATTGACCGTCCAATAACTCAATCCCCCTAAATTAAAGTCGTTGACTAATGTCAAGCGAGCTTTGGTGCTTCGGGCGTTTTCAAACCAAACAATATGTTTTACACCGTTTTGTGAGTATTCGTAAAACGGTGCAAGGCTTGTTTGGTTAAATTGAATTTCTGCTCCTAAATTATCGGCTCTTAAGATTGCTTCATTGATTGAAAGTATTTCGGCAGGACGTCCCTCTGTAAAGGGCAAAGTCCAGTCATATGCATAGTTGGGCATACCCATTAAAATCTTTCGGCTGGGTATTTCGGTCACGGCGTAGGACAGAACCCTCTTCACTTCTGAATAGGGTGCAACTGCCATAGGCGGACCGTAAAGGTAACCCCATTCATAAGTCATTATGATAAGGTAATCAACTACCGAGCCGTGGAAAGCATAGTCGTGTGCCTCGTAAAGTGTGCCGACCTGGGTTGCAGAGATTTTCGGTGCAATGGCTGTTGAAAGCGTCAGTCCGCGAGGTTGTAACTCTGCCTTTAATTCGGCAAGAAAACTGTTGTATAACTCGCGGTCGGTTGGGTAAATGTATTCAAAATCGACATCGACGCCCAAATAACCTTTTCGTGTTACGGTTGAGATAACGTTGTTTATAAGGTTTTCGCGTGTTTCAGGTGTTTCGAGTACGGCGTGAGCAACGTCACTGCTGAATCCTCCGCCTTCTTCGGTGTTGGTTATGACCATTATCGGTGCTACGCGGGCTGCTTTGGAAATACTGATGAGTTCGGAATCGTTTACCGTACCAAGAGTACCGTCTGACGATACACGGTGGCTGAAAATCGAAAGATAGGTTAAATACGGCAGGGTTTGCTGTAACACACTGCGATTGATATTGGGATATGCATAGCCGTTGACTGAAATTGTGCGTTTAGTTGTCGGTTCGGGTATCTTAATAATCTGGTCAGGGTAAATCGTATACGGCGGTTTTATGTCCGGATTGGCGTTAATAACACTGTCTAACGGCACACCGTAGTGCGACGCAATATTGTAAAGTGATTCGCCGCTTAAAACTCGGTGGGTTGAGCCTGAAACTGGGATAAGTACATCTTGCCCCACAGTTAAAAGATTTTGGTTGGGCAGGTCGTTAAAGCGTTCTAATTCTGCAACAGTAACGCCAAATTCTCGGGCGATACTGTAAAGCGTATCACCGTTTTGAACTGTGTATATAATCATAAAATCACTCCTTAAATAATGTGTATGCTAGGGGTTAAGAAAATATTAGGAGGACACAATGCAACTTCCTTTAAATTTAGTGACTGATGGCTGTAAGGATTTTTTACAGTTGGATGACGTCGCTTTAAAAAGATTAGAAAAATATGCAAAATTGTTGGTTGAATGGAACGAAAAGATTAACCTTACCGCAATTTTAGACCCCGAAGGCATTGCGGTTAAGCATTTTTTGGACTGCTTGATGATTTTCAAATATGTAGATATCCCTTTGGGTGCGTCGGTAATTGATATTGGTACGGGAGCAGGTTTTCCGGGTGTGGTTATGAAAATTGCCCGACCCGATATAAAATTAACCTTAATGGACTCGTTAGCAAAGAGGATTACCTTTTTGGAAAATCTTTGCGGTGAATTAGGGTTGGATGTTACCACAATTCATTCGCGCGCTGAGGATATAACTCCCACTCAACGTGAGGGTTACGATTTTGCAGTAGCACGTGCGGTTGCAAATATGCGTGTATTGACCGAATATTGCCTGCCGTTTGTCAAGGTCGGCGGTTCGTTTATCGCTATGAAAGGTGCTTCGGCGGAAGAGGAAACAATGGAAGCCGTCAAGGCAATTTCGGTGCTTGGCGGTACTTTAACTAAAAAAGATATGTTTAACTTGGGGGATTTAGGAGTAAGAGGCATAATAAATGTGAAAAAGATTTCGCAAACCTCGACAAAGTATCCGAGAAACCCCGGTAAAATTTCAAAACAACCTTTATAAAATGTAAAAACGGACAGTTTTCTGTCCGTTTTTTGTTTACGGTTTTACTTGATTTTTATGGCAATATATGGTAAATTTTACTTGCAGTCGAGAGGAGGTAACACGATGCTATTGGACCGTAAAAGAAACGACCGAAAACTTATCAGTGTTGCTCCCGACAAAATTATTCCGTCACCCTTTCAGCCAAGACGTGAGTTCGATTATTACGAGCTTTTGGAGTTGTCGGCAAGTATCCGTCAAAACGGAATTATCCAACCGTTGACTGTAAGAAAATCAGGCGAGAGGTACGAGCTGATTTCAGGTGAACGAAGACTCAGAGCAAGCGTTATGGCAGGCTTAAAAACAGTGCCTTGTGTTGTGGTTAAGGCAAACGACCGAGAATGTTCGTTAATGTGTTTAATAGAAAATATCCAACGTACCGATTTAAGTTTTTTTGAAGAGGCAGACGGTATAAAACGGTTAATGGACGAGTTCTCACTTTCTCAAACCGAGGTTGCCGAGTATTTAAGTATGGCACAGTCAACGCTGTCAAATAAGTTGCGGTTATTAAAACTTTCCCGCGAGCAACGTGAACGTATAACATCAGGGAAACTCACAGAACGTCATGCAAGGGCGTTTATCAGATTGCCGGAAGAACGCCGTGACGAGGTAATAAACCGCACGTTAGCCGAGCAACTGACGGTAAGTGAAACCGAGAATTTGGTCAACAGCATTTTAGTGCCGATAACGGTACATAAAGTCCCCGACCGCAAATGTGCAATCGGTGATATAAGAATTTTTACTAATTCGATTTCCAAAATGATTGGCTCAATGAGGCGTTCAGGGGTAGATGCCGAGTCCAAAAAAAGTGAAACTGACAGTTATATAGAATACACCATCCGTATCCCTAAACAGAGAATCAATATTTGATTTTCTTAAAGTTCCTTTCCTAATTTGCCCACCCATATTCATCCCCATACAACGAGCCGCCGCTGTGCTGAAATTTCAGTACGGCGGCGGTTCGTATTTAGGCGAGTTTGGATACACCTTAAGATGAGAAATATTTGACTTGAAGAAAAATTGAGTGTATAATAATTTTGAATAAATTTAAGTAGGTGAAGTATGACGGATACAGTGATAATCGGTGGCGGTGCTGCAGGACTTATGACTGCGGTGAAATTAAAGGAAATCTGCCCAAAATCAGAGGCTACTGTGCTTGAAGGCAGTGACCGTGTAGGTAAAAAATTGCTGGTTACCGGTAACGGTCGGTGTAATATTTCGAATGTTCAATTAAACGCGTCACGTTATCACGGCGACAGTGACTTTGCTGAACGTATTATTAATAATTTTGATTTTGATGCTCAAAAATCATTTTTCAGGGGTTTGGGCGTACTGTTTTGCGAGTTGGAGGAGGGTAAGGTTTACCCGAAATCGTTGCAGGCAGGCTCGGTGGTGGATGCATTGCGTTTTCGTGCCGAGGAATTAGGGGTTAAAATCGTTTTGAATACAAAAGTGACCGAGGTTAAACGTTTGGCTGACGGTTTTTCGGTTTTGGCAGGCGGTAAAGAAACGGTTTGCCGTACTGTTGTGGTAGCAACGGGCGGTCAGGCAGGCGGAAAGTTAGGTACTGCCGACGGATATACAATTTTAAAATCAATGGGTCATAAAATTGAGAAGGTTTTTCCGTCAATCGTACAGATTAAAACAACTCCCGAAATTGTCCGTCAG
This sequence comes from Acutalibacteraceae bacterium, assembly GCA_045649545.1. GTDB lineage: Bacteria > Bacillota > Clostridia > Oscillospirales > Acutalibacteraceae > UMGS172. The sequence continues at coordinate 849 of JAZRQE010000055.1, read as the reverse complement.
TTAAAGGGCATTAAGGTTATGTCAAATGTTACTCTTTCGTCAAGTGTCGGCACGCGTACCGAGTTTGGTGAGGTGCTGTTTTGTGATTACGGTCTGTCAGGTCCACCGGTTTTACAGGTTTCACGTTTTGCAGAGGGTGAAAATGCAATGGTTTCTCTTGATATTTTGCCGGATATGACCGAAACGGAAATAAAATTGGAAATTTTACGTAGGGCAGATGCTTTTGGTAATCGACCTTTGAGTGAACTTTTTGTAGGTTTCTTAAATAAGCGGTTGGGTCAGGTCGTTTTGAAGTCAGCAGGGTTGGATATTAACTCACTTTGCCAAGAAATTACTGAAAAAACTGCCGAAAAAATAGCCGCAACACTTAAAAAATGGAAATTCAAAGTCACCGGTACCACCGGTTTTGAAAATGCACAGGTTACTGCAGGCGGAGCTCAAACCGCACAGTTTTTTGACAGTTGTATGTCCAAAAAAGCCAAGGGATTATTTGCAGTTGGCGAGGTTTTGAATGTTGACGGTGACTGTGGCGGATTTAATTTGGCTTTCTGTTGGGCTTCCGGCTTTGCGGCGGCTTTAGGTTTGAAGGATTATTTAGAGAAATGCTGATAGTAAGAAATATAAAAATGTCGCTTGATACTGATTTTAACAACCTAAAATCAGAAGTTATTAAGGTTTTAAAAGTTGACGGTATTAAGTCTGTAAAGATTTATAAAAAGGCTATAGATGCCCGTAAAAAAGACAATATAACTTTTAACTGTGCATTTTTGCTCGAGACCGAAAATGACCAGAAGGTACTTCGTAGGCTTAAATCTAAAGATGCAGAAGTTTTTTCAAAGCAACCGTATT
>JAZRQE010000054.1:0-7075 GCA_045649545.1 Acutalibacteraceae bacterium | reverse complement strand
GGTCTTGGTGGATACAAATATAAGGACCATCACACAGAGGTGAGCTTTAAAAAAGTTGGTAAGATTCTTGCAGCTCTTTTCTGTATCTTTACAATGCTCGCTTCTTTCGGTATCGGAAGTATGGGTCAGGTAAATAAAATTGTTGCTAACGTTGCAGCTGCATTTGATGTTAAGGCTATCTCTTCTATTGAGGTTTTTGGTGGTATTTCCCTTTATAACATTATTTTGGGTGTTGTAATTATGGCTCTTACCGCACTTATTACCTTGGGCGGATTAAAGAGAATTGCTTCGGTTGCCGAAAAGGTTGTTCCTTTTATGGTTGTACTTTTCGTGTTGGGCAGTCTTGCTATTATCTGCGTAAACTATTCGGCTATTATTCCGGCATTCAAGGCAATTTTTGTTCACGCTTTTAAACCGTGTGCCATTGCAGGTGGTACTTTGGGTAGTGCTATTATGTTAGCCGCACAGCAGGGCTTTAAACGCGGCGTTTTCTCTAACGAGGCAGGTTTGGGCTCTTCGGTTATGGTTCATTCGAACTCTAACGTCAAGGAGCCTGTTAAGCAGGGTATGTGGGGTATCTTTGAGGTATTCGCAGATACAATGGTAGTTTGTACAATGACTGCTCTTGTTATCTTGACTTCGGGCGTTATTGATTACAATAACGTAATTCCTGAAGCAGTTCAAGAGAGGTCAGGAATTCTTGTAGGTGAAGCGTTTAATACCGTATTCTCTTGGGGTAACATCGGTCAGAGATTTGTTGCAATTGCAATGTTCCTCTTTGCATTTACAACTGTTCTTGGTTGGTCGCACTATGGTTCAAAGGCTTGGGAGTACCTCTTTGGTGCAAAAACCACCTTTATTTTCAGAATTATCCACGTTATCACCGTTATCTTCGGTGCTGTACTTACCTCTTCGTTGGCTTGGGATATTTCGGATACCTTCAACGGTTTGATGATGATTCCGAACTTAATTGGTGTTGTTGTAATGCTTCCGTTGGTTGTTAAGATTACCAAAAACTATGTTGACCGTAAGATTAAGAAAAAGGACGTTGAGCCTATTCTTTCCTATGATAGTGCAATTCAAGCTGAAGCTGCACAAGCTATTAAAGACGAGGAAAAATAATTTTTATAATAAACCTAAAAACCGCCGACGGCTGTCGGCGGTTTTTTTACTTTACTAATTATTGTTTATGGTGTAAAATAGACTAAAAAATAGTAAGACGTTAGGGGAAGATATATGAACCTTGAGGAATTAAAAAATATAAAACTATTTTTATTTGATATGGACGGCACTTTATATTTAGGTGACCGACTGTATGATTTTACAAAAGAGTTGCTTGATACAATAAAACAACAAGGCAAACGTTATTTGTTTATGACTAACAACTCCTCAAAAAGTGTTGAGGATTATATAAAAAAGCTGGCAAAGTTGGGGATAGAGGCAGAATATTCGGATTTTATAACCTCATCGCAGGCAACTGCAATGTACCTGAAAGATACCTGTCCTGACGATAAATTATATGTTTGCGGAACAGAGTCTTTAAAGCAGGAACTTCGAAATAGCGGTTTTACTGTCACTGAAGTCTTAGACGAGGTTGATTGTATCGTTATGGGTAACGACACTGAGCTAACCTTCAAAAAGTTGGACGATGTCAGTAGGCTTTTATCAACGCGTGAGATTCGGTATATTGCGACCAATCCTGATTATGTTTGCCCGACCGAATACGGCAGCGTGCCGGACTGTGGCAGTGTTTGTGATATGATTTTTAATGCAACTAGCAAGCGTCCGTTGTTTATCGGCAAGCCTGAACCGGCTATGCCTAAAATCGCTATGAAAATGACCGGATTTGAGCCAAGTGAAACTGCAGTAGTGGGCGATAGAATTTACACCGACATTAAAAGCGGAATTAACGCCGGTTGTGTTACGGTTTTGGTGTTGAGCGGTGAAACCACACCTGAGATTTTGCACAGAAGTGAGGACAAACCTGATTATTGTTTAGAATCGGGTGCCGAATTACTCAAGGCTATTATATAAAAAATCCTCGGCAACCTCTTTTAAATGGCAAAGCTCTAAACCCTCGGCGTTTAACACTTTAACAAATTCGGAGATTTTATTAAAGTCGTCGGTCAAGTTCTCGACCGCAACGGTTTCATTGTCGCAAATGCCTTCAATCCCGTATTTTGAATTGCATTTGATAACGCGGTATGTTGATTTGTGAATATTTTTGCTATTTTCCATATCAAAATCGCCTTTGTGAAGTATTTTCAATTTTATTATAGCAAAACCTCGACAAAAGTCAACATATTTTGTGAAAATAATTTACAAAAGTGAACAATTATCACAAAAGCCTTATTTTACCAAGTTAGGTAAAATAAGGCTTTTTGAAATTTTGTTATTCAATAAGCGTAAATCTTTGGAAACTTTTTCCGTCACGGGTTATAGTTTCGTTCCACATTTCATAAGGTCGTACCCAAATATCACCGTCGCCGTACAGTGCTTTGTAAACCACCATAGGCTCTAACGTTTCACTGTGCTTTGCTATTCCGATTACTTCGTATTCATTGCCTTTAAAGTGGCGGTATTTGCCTAATTTAATTTCGTTTTCCATAAATATCTTCCTTATATCATGTATAATATAGTAAAAGTATACGTCATATTTTTGTTTAAATCAAGTGTAAAAACTCTGTACTTTATTGTTAGAATGTGTTACACTTACAAGCGTGATATATTACTATTGAGTTTAAAGAGGTGAGAGCTGTGTCTTTAAGGGAAAATAATAAAAACCTTTTAGAAGGCTCACTTTGGCGTAATATTTTAATGTTTACATTGCCGATTGTTCTTTCGGGAATGTTGCAGTTGGTATTTAATGCGGCGGATTTGATTGTTGTCGGTAAATTTGACAGAATCAATGGTTCATTAGCTCAAGCGGCAATAGGTTCAACCGGTTCAATGATAAACTTGATTGTTTGTGTGTTTTTAGGAATTTCAATTGGTGTTAATGTTGTAATTGCACGTTTAATCGGTGCAAAGCAGTTTGAACACCTAAAAACTGCTGTGCAAACATCAATGCTTTTGGGATTTATTGCCGGTGTTATAATTGCAGTTGCAGGTTACGTTTTCACAAAACCTTTATTGCGTTTGATTCAAACCGAAGAAAGCGTTATGCCATTTGCAGTGGATTATTTGCGTATTTATTTCATTGGTGCACCGTTTTCAATGATATACAATTTCGGCAGTGCAGTAATGCGTGCGTGGGGCGACACTAAACGCCCGACAGTATACCTGACAATTGGCGGTATAGCCAATGTAATTATGAATTTGTTCACCGTTATTGTGCTAGGGTTGGGAGTAAAGGGTGTTGCAATTGCAACAACAGCATCACATTTAATTGCCTGCATTCTTATTATTATAAGGTTGATTAGGACTGATGAGCCGATAAAACTGCACATTAAGGGCATGAGAATCAATAGCCATTGGCTGACGCAAATTTTGGCGTTAGGGCTTCCTGCCGGCGTGCAGGGTATATGTTTCTCGTTGTCAAATGTAATAATTCAGTCGGCAGTCAATTCGTTCGGTGACCCGCACATTACCGCAGGCAACGGCAATGCCGCAAATGTAGAAAATTTCATATATATTGCGATAAACTCGTTTTCTCAAGCCGCGGTTACGTTTACAAGTCAGAGTGCAGGTGCTAAAAATTATAAACTCGTCAAGAAAATATTGTATACAACCTTGATGTTGGTTGGAATAGTAGGGGTTACATTGAGCTCGGCGGTTTGTATTTTACGAAAGCCATTAATGGAACTATATTCCTCTAATGCAGAGGATATTAGAGCCGGTATGAGCCGATTGATAGTTGTTTGTATGGCATACTTCATTTGCGGTTTTATGGATGTCACAACCGGTGCAATCAGGGGCATGGGTAACTCAACAGTTCCGATGATAATTGCACTTATCGGTGCTTGCGGAATGAGAATTGCTTGGGTTTATACTGTGTTCCGTTCGTGGCACACAACGACCAGTCTTTATATCTCTTATCCTATTTCGTGGGCAATGACATTTGTTGCGTTAATTATATTTGCAACATACTACCGAAAACACCTTGAACATAAGGAGTTAGAAAGACAAAAATACCGCTTGAGTGAAGAAAGCCCCGAAATTTAAAAAATAATGCTTGACAAATATTAAAACTTATGATAGTATACTTGTGTTAATTCCAAAGACAGTAGGTGCTTTGCGTAAAGACGTGTGTCTGCCTACCGAGGATGAACACTTAAAATGTCTTATTAATTTTTGACTTTTTTCGTGCCTGTCCTTCTTTGGAACAGGCACTTTTCATTTTTCGGAGGTGAATATTTTGCCCAGTCAGTCAGTTTTGGAAATGAAGCAACAGCAGGTTGCCGAAATCAAGGCTAGAGTTGAAGCTGCTTGTGCCGGTGTTATCGTTGATTACAGCGGTATCTCGGTTGCAGATGATACTAAACTCCGTAAGGAGCTTCGTGAGGCAGGCGTTAACTACACTGTAGTTAAGAACACCCTTCTCCACAAGGCCGTTGACGGCACTGATTTAGCTGAAATCGACCCGTTCCTTGAGGGAACAACCGCACTTGCTACCAGCAATGACGACCATGTTGCCGCTGCTAGAATTTTAAGCAAGTACGCAGAGACTAGCGAAAGCTTCAAAATCAAGACCGGTTTCTTAGATGGAAAGGTTATTGATTTAGCAACTATCGAGAGTCTTGCAAAGTTGCCGTCAAGAGATATTCTTCTCGCAACTGTTTGCAATGCATTCAATGCACCTATTTCTGCATTCGCCCGTGTCATTCAGGCCATCGTTGATAAAGACGGTGAAGGTGCTGCAGAACCCGCAGCAGAATAATTTATCTGCTTAAAACAAATTAAAACAAAAACAAATTAGAAATTATTGGAGGAAAAGAAAATGGCATCAGAAAAGATTGCAGCTATGATTGAAGAAATCAAAGCTCTTACCGTTCTTGAGCTTTCAGAGCTCGTACACGCAGTAGAAGAGGAGTTTGGCGTATCCGCAGCAGCAGCAGTTGCAGTAGCAGGTCCCGCTGCAGCAGCAGGCCCCGCAGCTGAAGAGAAGACCGAGTTTGACGTTGTTCTCGCAGACGCAGGTGCTGAAAAGATTAAGGTTATTAAGGCTGTTCGTGAAATCACCGGTCTTGGCCTTGCAGAGGCTAAGGGCCTCGTAGATGGTGCACCTAAGACTCTTAAAGAGGCTGTAGGTAAGGACGAGGCTGAAGAGATTAAGAAGAAACTCGAAGAAGTTGGCGCTAAGGTTGAGTTGAAGTAATTTATTACTTAAATTCTCTTAACATCTACAATCAAACCCCCTTGCTCATTTGAGCAAGGGGGTTATTTTATTTTTATATCTATTTAACTTCACAATTTTTAAGGGCATACTCAAGCATAATGTTTATGAGTTCATTTCTTGAACGTTCCGATGATTTAGCTAATGAATCAAGTTCTTTGACGGTATCATCTTTTATTCTTACTGAAAAAACCTTATATCCGTCTTCACCTTTTAAAGTCTTTTTAGGTATTATCAATTTTTCTTTCATAAAACCACCTCACCAATATTATGGCTTGACTTTTGACATAAATATATGATATTTTATATAACATAAAAGGTGTGATATTATGAAACTGAAATCAACTATGTTTATTATTATAATTTTTTCAGTAATAATGACTATAACTATCATTGTGCAAACACAACCAAAACCATTAGAGATATCTGAAAATTTATATCAATATACTTATATTACATCATCTAAATCCCATTATTATCAAGTAAAGCAAGTATATATAACTCCAACAGGGAAAAGATACCATCTTGAAAGCAGATGCGGTGGTGCAAATTCAACACTTGTGTCATTAGATTTGGCAGAGTCATTACTTTTAACTCCTTGTAAAAAATGTGCCTGTGATTAATTTATAGATTGTAGGGACAGGCGTCCTCGACTGTCCGCGAGATTTTTACAATTTATAAACGGACCGCCGAGGACGTCGGTCCCTACAAAAGCCTTTCTTGCCTAAAGGCGAGAGGGCCGCGCGTTGGGGTGGCGAGGGGATTTTGATGACGGACAGTCGAGGACGCCTGTCCCTACGAAATGGTCAATTCACACAATGTAGGGCGGTGCCTTGGTGCCGCCGCTAAACTAAAAACCAACCCCGACCGCAATGGTCGGGGTTGATTAGTCGCCAAACACACAAAAACAAAACGGCGGGAGATAAACCCCCCACCCATTTTAAAACCATATTATTTACTATAGGGGGTAATATTATTAGTCAAACCTAAAATATAATCTGACGATGTTTTGTAAAGTTTGGCAAGGCGAATTAAAATATCCGTGGGTATATCACGCAAGCCACGTTCATACCGACTATATTGAGATTGTTTCATACCAAGATAATCTGCTACATTTTGTTGTGACATATCAAAATCTTCCCTTAAATCACGAAGCCGAGGATAATAATTTTGCATATTAACACCTACTATTATAACTATTTGGTATTGACATCGTAACATTATTTTGTTATAATAACCTCGCGTTATAACCATACGGTTATAAAATTTGTTGAAAGGAGAATAAATAATGGCAGGATTAGTAACATTATTACCTATTATTTTAATTTTACTCCTTTTGCTTAATTACTATATTGCCAAACAATTCCAATCTATCGCTCGTGATAAAGGGTATATCGAAGATAAATATTTTCATTTATGTTTTTGGCTTGGATTAGTAGGTTATCTTATGGTAATTGCACTACCGACTCGTGAAAAAGAAAGAACAAGTACTTCCTATAAAGCAAATCGAACACTATAAAGCAAAAAGGCTTGACCGTTTCGGTCAACCCTTTTTCATTTAGCCTCCCTTGTCTAAAGGGTGACTCCCCATAAGATGGGGAGATGTCGCGTAGCGACAGAGGGGACGGGCTCCTGTTAGGAGGGGGACCGCGTTAGCGGTGGAGGGATTTTGTAACGGACAGTCGAGGACGCCTGTCCCTACATTGTGGTTGATTGGTGTGATGTAGGGTGGTGCCTTGG
>JAZRQE010000053.1:0-31670 GCA_045649545.1 Acutalibacteraceae bacterium | reverse complement strand
CATTTTTACAATAACCAAAGAATACAACTAAAAACAAAACTGACACCACTCGAAAAGCGATGTCAGTATGTTGCTTAAAATTTAATTTCAACTACCATAAAGGTCTTTTTTGTACTGTCCGCACAAAATGGGGCAGTTCAGTTAGACTGCCCTTTTAATTTACTATTTTTTTAAGTCTTTAAGTTTTGAATTTACTTTATCCTTATCAGAAAGTATGACTTCAAAATTCTCGTCAAAAGGCCATTTTATGCCTACATCCGGGTCGTTCCACATTAAACCGCCCTCGTCATTCGGGTGATAGAAGTCATCAACCTTGTAGACAAATTCGGCTTCATTGGAAAGCACAACAAAACCGTGTGCAAAGCCCTTTGGAATAAAGAATTGGCGTTTGTTTTCTTCGCTTAATATAACGCCCTCATACTTGCCATAGGTGGGACTGTTGGGTCTTAAGTCAACCGCAACATCAAAAACCTCGCCCTTTATTACGCGGACTAATTTTGATTGAGGGAACTGTTTTTGGAAATGCAATCCTCTCAAAACGCCTTTTTTTGATTTGGACTGATTATCCTGCACAAAGGTAACGTCAATTCCACCCTCGCAATAATCGTTATATTGGTACGTCTCTAAAAAATAACCGCGGTCATCACCAAAAACGGTCGGCTCGACAATAATTACACCTTCAATTGAGGTCTTAATGAAATTAAACTTTCCCATGATTATTTATCCTTGTACATTTTTTCGTAGTATTTCTGGTATTCACCGCTAGTGACATTCTTAACCCAATCTTGATTGTCAAGATACCACTTTAAGGTCTTCTTAATACCTACCTCAAAGCAGGTTTCGGGGTACCAACCAAGGTCATTTTTAATCTTTTCAGGGTCAATACCGTATCTACGGTCGTGACCTTTACGGTCGGTAACATATTTAATCATATGCTCGCCGACGGTTTCGTCAACGTTTTCTTTAATGTACTGAATAATAGTTTTAACAATGAAGATATTGGGACGCTCATTGTGTCCGCCGACATTGTAAACCTCACCGTCAATACCGTCACGGATAACCATATCAATAGCTTTGCAATGGTCATCAACATACAACCAATCTCTAACCTGCATTCCGTCACCGTAAACCGGCAAATCCTTGTGATTAAGGGTATTATTCATAATAAGCGGAATTAACTTTTCAGGGAACTGGTAAGGGCCGTAGTTGTTTGAGCAACGTGTGATGTTGATAGGCAACTTATAAGTATCATGGTATGCTTTTACGAACATATCGGATGCGGCTTTAGAGGAAGAGTAAGGAGAATGCGGGCAAAGGGGAGTGGTTTCGGTAAAGAAACCGGTTTCACCGAGTGAGCCGTAAACTTCATCGGTTGAAACTTGATGGAACTTTACACCCTCGCGATATTGGTCATCTCCGGTTTGCCAAGCTTTTTTAGCAATGTTTAAAAGATTTACAGTACCTAAAACATTTGTGTTAACAAAAATATCAGGGTCACTGATACTGCGGTCAACGTGGCTTTCAGCGGCAAAGTTGACAACGTAATCAACAGTATTCTCATCGAAGATTTTTTTGATAGCCACCTTGTCGCGGATGTCTGCCTGCACAAAACTATAGTTAGGGTTGTTTTCAACCGATTTTAAGTTTTCAAGATTGCCGGCGTATGTAAGACTGTCAACATTGATAATCTTGACATCGTCATACTTACCCAACATATAAATAATAAAGTTAGAACCGATAAATCCGGCACCGCCGGTAATGAGATATGTTTTCATAAAAACTCTCCTTTATTTTTCTAAAGCGTCAAGCTTTATAATATACTCTTTTAAAGCAACTGTCCACTCACGCATATTGTCGCCGACAGTTTCTCTTAAATGGCGGTTATCGAGCGAGGAATATGCCGGACGTTTTGCGGGTCGGTTGGATTGCTCGGTAGAGCAAGGGTCTACGGTGCATTTAATACCGGAAAATTCCACAATTTTCTTTGCAAAATCAAACCAAGTGCATTCACCCGTGCCGGTGCAGTGGTAGATACCGTAGTTTTCGGTTTCGGCAACCTTTAAAATGTGGTAGGCTAAGTCCTCACAGTTAGTGGGATTGCCGCGTTGGTCATTTACAACAGTTAATGCACCTTTTTCTTTGGCTACGCGTCGAATAGTTTTAACGAAGTTGTTGCCGATAAGACCATAAAGCCACGATGTACGGAAAATATAGTGTTTTTCGCAAGAGGTTTGTACTTTTAATTCACCGTTTCGTTTAGATGAGCCGTAGGCAGTAACCGGGTCACATTCGTCGGTTTCAACGTAAGGCTTTGTTGCATCTCCGCGGAAAACATAGTCAGTAGAAACATGAACAAATTTTGCGTTAACGTTTTTTGCTGCCAAGGCAAGGTTAAAAGGACCGATTGCATTGATTTTTTCAGCAAGCTCACGGTCGGTCTCGCAACCGTCAACATTTGTGTATGCGGCACAGTTGATAATTAAATCAGGCTTGTCCTTAACTATAAACGACATTACAGATTCATTTTCGGTAATGTCTAATTCATCAACATCAACTGCAGTAACTTCACAGTTTCTATAAATTTCGGGTACATCACCTAAACTGTTTTTGCCTTCTTTTAAAAGGTCGCAAAGTGTGTTACCTAACTGACCTTTTGAGCCGGTTATAAGAATTTTCAAATCATTACCTCATTTCGTGAATTTGTGCTTCCACAAAAACTTAATCATTGAGCTTATATGAATCATTAAATACTTTAAGCTTTTTGAACTTGAGCGTTCCCATTCGTGAATTACTGAAATGTGGGGAAGAAGCATGGTTTTACCGTATTGCTTTGCCCTTAGAGTTAAATCGGCATCTTCCATATACATAAAAAACCGTTCGTCAAATCCGTTAAGTTTCTTGAAAACGTCGGTGCGTATAACCATAAAGCAACCTGTACATTGGTCAATTTCCAAAGGTTTGGTTATCTCAACATTTTCCATTATATATTCTTTTGCCTTTGCTTTAAAAAACGGAGTCCTTCTTGCTAAGAGATATATGAACTTTGGTTTTAGTTTGGGGAGTTTTTGTTCTGTGCCGTCAGGGAAAACAATTTTCGGCACTGCCAAAACAACGTCAGGGTTGTCTTCCATATATTCAACAGTTTCACTTAAAGCATCACTGTTCAATATGATATCGGGATTAACTATTGCGTGGTATTTTGAATTTATTATAGGAATCGCAAGATTGTGAGCCTTACCAAAACCTAAATTTTTACCGTTCTCAATAAAAACTGTGTTTTTGTCAGCATTTAGCACCTCTGATTTGGTAGCATCTTTGGAGCCGTTGTCAAATACATAAAGTTTATAATCAACCTTTTTTGTGTGCTGTTTTATGGAAGAAACGGCGTTTTTAATTTTCTCTTGGTTGTTATAGGTGACAATGCCGATAGAAACAGTATCATTCATTATAATAACAACCCCTTAAAATTTTAATCTATAATCATACATATTTTAGCATATTTTAATGTTTAATTCAATATTAATTTGTGTTCATATAATAATTATTTATATTGTTGAAAAATGAAGTGCATAGTGATATAATTAATGAAATAACTGTTCAAGAGGTCCTGAGTATGAGAGTGTTAAGTTTAAGGAGAAAATTAATTCCGGACTATGCCGTGATACCTGTTATTTTATGGGTAGTATGTCAGGCTTTATCTTTTTATGCAACAAGACTTCTAAATTCAGTTGTTTACGGCAGTTATGATAATTTTTATGATATTTCAATTTCTCTTGACGGTATTATTCCTGTTGTGCCACAATGGGTTTATATTTATATATTAACCTATCCGTTTTGGTTGGTTAGTTTTTTTCTTATTTGTCATGATAGTAAGGAAATGTGCTGTAAAGCACTTTCGGCAGAAATGTTGGGGAAATTAGTTTGTGCAATTATATTCATTTCACTTCCTACTTTTATTATGCGACCGGAAGTTGAGGTTAACAGCTTGTCAACCTTTCTTTTAGATTTCATTTACAAAGCCGACACACCGGATAATCTGTTTCCGTCTATGCACTGTTCAATCAGTTATTTTGCAACAAGGTATGTTTTAAAGTGTAAAAAAATCTCTAAATGGTATAAGATTTTATCGGTTGTAATGACTGTATTGATTTGCTTCTCGGTTGTTTTTACAAAACAACACGTTTTTTTAGATATTCCGGGTGCATTATTAATGGCCGAAATTTGCTCACAAGTTAGTGACCGCCTTAATTTTAAGAGAATATACGAGAAACTGGATATAGGAAGTTTTTATGAAAGAAAATCTAAGTAAAAAGTCTGCTGAAACCAGCAGTAAATCTGAAAATAAGAATAAGAAGAATCCTCACGACGGTCACCGTGACCGAATGAGGGATAGGTTCTTAAAAACAGGCTTTAACGGTATGCAGGAACACGAAATTTTGGAAATGCTTTTATATTATTCCGTACCGCGTCGTGATACTAACGAGTTGGCTCACGACTTGATTGACCGTTTTCAAACACTTTCGGGGGTTTTGGAAGCAAGTGAAGAACAGTTAATTTCGGTTAAAGGCGTCACAAAAAACACGGTAACTCTTATAAGAATGATGATACCTTTATTCCATGAATACAGTAAAAGTTCCAATAATGCCACAAGATTAAAGGATTCTGATGCTACATCAAAATATCTCCGTAAGTATTATACCGGAGTTATGAATGAGCGTGTTATGGTAATCTGTATTGATTCTTCCTGTAAAGTATTAAGTTTTGAAACCGTTTGTGAAGGTGACTGTTGCAGTTGTCTTTTGAACGTCAGACGTTTAATAGAGATTGCACTGAAAAATCCTTTGACTGCAGGTGTTATTTTAGCACACAATCATCCTAACGGAGTTGCGTTGCCGTCAAGAGAGGATATTGATAGTACCGTCGAGCTTATTAAAATGCTAGCTAATGTTAACGTGAAACTCGTTGACCATTTTATTATAGCCGGTGATGAATTTACATCAATGGCTACATCTGTTAATTTCAAGAGTATTTTTAAGTAGTTAAACAAAGCACCTGAGAGTAATTTCGGGTGCTTTGTTTTTTATAGATTTAATTTGTGCTAACTTAGAGGTAAAGTGAGTATAAATTATTTTAATAACTACTTGAAATCATAATTATAGTGTGATATACTTATTAATAAGAAATAAAAACGTTAAAAAATATGTATAAGTTTTGTATACTTTGCACAACGTTTTATTGCTTTCGGATATATTGCCTCAATATATTACTATTTTCAAAGAGGATGGTTTTTAATGAAACAGTTTGACATTACTAAAATCAAAAGTATTGCTTTGTTAGGTCACGGTTCGTCCGGTAAGACAACATTGGCAGAGTCTATGCTTTTTGCCGCAGGAATTACCGACCGTATCGGTAAAACATCTGACGGTTCGGCAATTATGGATTTTGACGCTGAAGAGAAAAAACGCAGTGTTTCGGTATCAACTGCAGTTTATCAGTTTGAATATAAAGATAATAAAATTAACCTTATTGATGCTCCCGGTCTTTTTGACTTTGCAGGCGGTGTTAGTGAAGCATTGACAGCATCCGACAGTGCTGTAATTGTCCTTTCGGGTAAATCGGGTCTTAACGTCGGCTCACAGATTAACTTTGACCAGGCAAAAGCAGCCGGTGTTCCGGTATCTTTCTTCATAGGTAAGTTGGACTCTCCGCGTGCATATTTTTACCGTGTAATTTCTACTTTAACCGCTCATTACGGTGCGGTTATATGTCCGGTTGTTATTCCTTATGTTGAGGGTGAGACCGTTGTTTCTTATGTTGATTTGATAAGCGGTAAGGCTTATAAGTGTGACGGTGTTAAGTACACTGAAACCGATTTGCCTCAGAATGATGACATTACTAATATGCGTGATGTTATGCTTGAGGCTGTTGCATCGGTTGATGAGGCTTTGATGGAAAAATACTTTGGCGGCGAGGAATTTACTGCTGATGAAATCAAGGAAGCTCTTAAAAAGGGTATGGTTTCGGGTGATATTTGTCCTGTGTTCGGCGGTATCAACCAGACCGGTGCAGGTGTCGGTATTGCACTTGATATTTTAGCTGATATTGCACCGTCTGCTGCAGACCGCGAGTATAAAATCAAAAACGGTGATGCGTTAGGTACTGCAAACTGTAACCCGACAGCTCCTGCTTCTGCAGTTGTGTTTAAAACCATTGCTGACCCGTTTGTAGGTAAACTTTCATACTTTAAGGTTATTAACGGCAGTGTAAAGGCTGATGCTAAACTCATAAATATGCGTACCGGTGAGGAAGAAAAACTCGGTAAGGTTATGTGGCTTAAAGCCGGTAAGCAGGAGGATGCTGATGTTATAAACGCCGGTGATATCGGCTCTGTTGCAAAGTTAGGCAATGTTAAGACAGGTGACACCCTTTGTTCTGCCGGCTCAGGTGTTGAAATTGTTGCCGCAGAGTTCCCGAAGGCTTGTCTGTCTATGGCGGTTAAGGTACTTAAAAAAGGCGAGGAAGAAAAGGTTTCTAACGGACTCTCCCGTCTTTGCGAGGAGGACCCCACCTTAAGCTTTGCTACCGATAAAGAAACAAGAGAACTTGTTTTGTCAGGTCTTGGTGAACAGCATTTAGATGTTGTTTCCTCTAAACTTAAAAATAAATTTGGTGTTGAAGTAAAACTTGAAACACCGAAGGTTGCATACCGCGAAACTATTCGCAAAAAGGTTAAGGTGCAGGGTAGACATAAGAAGCAGTCCGGAGGACACGGTCAGTTTGGTGACGTCTGGATTGAGTTTGAGCCGTGCGATAGTATTGATATGGTATTTGCTGAAAATGTTTTCGGCGGTTCTGTACCTAAAAACTTCTTCCCGGCAGTTGAAACAGGTCTTCGTGAGTGCGTAAAGAAAGGTATATTAGCAGGCTATCCGGTGGTTGGCTTGAAGGCTACCTTAGTTGATGGCTCTTATCACCCTGTTGACTCGTCGGAAATGTCCTTCAAAATGGCTGCAGCAGTTGCATTTAAAGCAGGTATACCGACTGCTAACCCTGTATTGTTAGAGCCTATAGGCACATTAAAGGTTATAGTCCCTGACGATGTTATGGGTGATGTTATTGGCGATATCAATAAACGTCGTGGCAGAGTTTTGGGTATGAATCCGTGTGAGGGCAGAAAACAGGAAATTTTAGCAGAGGTACCGTCATCTGAAATGGGTGATTTCCCGACAGCAATGCGTTCAATAGCACAAGGCCGTGCTACATTTGAGTTCAATTTTGAACGTTACGAGGAAGCACCTCCGTTTATTGCACAAAAAGTAATAGCAGAAAAATCTGAATAATCGTTGAGAAAGTGCCGCAGTAAATCTGCGGCACTTTTTTTGGCCTTACATTATTATGTTTTTTTATTTGGTCTTGATTTTATGGTTGAATTCTGCTATAATAACAAAATATTATGAGTTAATATGCGATAATGCCGTCGTTTTGTGGAATTTAGAATTTAAGGGGTGGTAAGTGTGGATTTTTCGGTTATTACAAGTAAAGAGAATAAGCTTATAAAATCGGTAAAAAAACTACTTACCTCTGCAAAAGAACGAAAGCAAACAGGACTTTTTGTGCTTGAAGGCTTGCGTCTTGCGGCGGATGCTGCAATTAACGGTTATACTGTTGACACATTGATTATTGCTGAAAGTGTAGAGGAGTCTGAAAGGCTTAATACTTTAATTCAAAAGGCAAAAACAATCGTTAAGGTGCCTGACAATCTTTTCTCTTATATGAGTGATACAGTTTCACCGCAAGGGGTTATGTGCGTTGTAAAAATGCCACAGAAGATGTCGGTTGAGACAATAGAAAACGGTAAATTTATTGTACTTGAAAACACATCTGACCCTGCAAATTTAGGAGCAATTGCCCGTACTGCCGAAGCCTTCGGTATTTCGGGATTGATTGTTTTAAATAAAAGCTGTGACCCGTTTTCGCCTAAAAGTCAACGTGCTTCAATGGGTGCATTGCTAAGATTACCTGTAATTTTTGCAGACGATATTACAAATACCTTGCAAACACTTAAAGATAAATGCTTTAATTTGTTTGCTTCGGTTGTAGAAAATGCAGATTGTGATGTTACCGTAGCTGACTTTAGCGGTAACTGTGCAGTGTTGATTGGAAATGAGGCTAACGGCTTGACCGACACTGCGATTAACCTTTGTGACCGTAAAATCACTATTACAATGAAAGGTCGTGCAGAATCGCTTAACGCTGCTGCCGCCGCATCAGTAATTATGTGGGAAATGACCCGCAGTGAGGTAAAGTAATGTCGGTTGAGTATTGGATTTGGCTACAACAGGTTTTAGGTTACGGAAATTCTGCCGTTGGTAGAGTTATATCACAATTTTCGACAGCCGAGAATTTTTATAAAGCACCTGACAGTGAGAAAATTGCGCGCTGTCATCTATCTAAATCTCAAATTGCAAAACTTCATAATGTTCCCCGTAAAGAAATTGCCAAAATCATTAAAGATTCTGCAAATTCAGGAATAAATATTATTACACCGGAAGATTCCATATACCCCGAACGTCTGTTAAATTTACCTGACCCGCCGGCAGTTTTGTATGTAAAGGGAACAAGGTACGATTTTAATAATAATCCCACAGTTGCGATTGTAGGACCGCGAAAAATTTCCGATTACGGTGCAGGTTGCGGTAGAGTTATTGCAAATACATTGGCATCGTGCGGTTTTACTGTTGTTTCGGGCGGAGCGGTTGGCGGTGACAGTGCGGCTCATAGAGGTGCAATTGAAGTCGGTGGTTATACAATCGGTGTTTTGGGTTGCGGAATTGAGGCAGATTACCTAAAGGTTAACGCTGAATTACGTGAAACAATAACTCATAACGGCTGTTTAGTTTCAGAGTATCCTCCGTTTTATAAGGTTACAAAAGGCTCGTTTCCTCAAAGAAACAGGATTATGTCAGGTCTGTCAAATGCTGTTGTGGTTTTAGAAGGCGGTATAGATAGCGGAACGCTTATTACTGCGCTTCACGCGGCAGAACAGGGTAGAGATGTTTTTGTTATTCCCGGAAGTCCTACCTTACCGCAATATGAAGGCTCAAACCGTTTGATTGCCGACGGTGCAAGACCTTTACTCAATGTTACCGATATAATTAACGAATACATAAGTCTTTATCCGGATAAAATACATTCGCCTGAACGTAAAACTCCGGTGTATATTAAAGAAAAACCGAAAACGAATAAAAATGTTATAGTTGAAAACACCGAACTTGATGAAAAAAGAGTAACCGCTAAACCCGATGTGGGGATGCTAAGCGATGAAGCTGTAACAGTTTTAAATGTCTTTAAGCGGTTCGGCGACAATTTTACTTCTGACGATGCAATAGAAGGTACAGACTTTTCAGCAGGCACTGTTTTGGGTGCTGTAACCGAACTTGAAATTTGCGGATTTATTGAAGCGTTACCCGGCGGAAGATACCGCCTTAAATAATATATTCCACCAGAAAGAGTGATTTTTTGTCTAAGTTAGTAATTTTAGAGTCTCCATCGAAGGCTAAAACGGTACAAAAGTATTTAGGTAGTGGTTTTGAGGTTGTCGGTTGCACCGGTCACGTAAGGGACTTGCCTAAATCCTCAATGGGTATTGATATTGAGCATGGATTTAAACCTAAATATCAAAACCTTGCAAATAAAAAGGAAGTCATTAAAAAACTAAAAGATTTGGCTGAAAAAAGCGAGTTTGTTTATCTCGCAACCGACCCTGACCGTGAGGGAGAGGCTATTTCTTGGCATTTGGCACACGTTCTAGGCTTAAATTTAAGCGATGAAAACCGTGTTGTGTTTAATGAGATTACCAAGTCGGGTGTCGAAACCGGTATGAGCAATCCGCGTAAAGTGGATATTGACCTGGTTGACGCACAGCAGGCTCGCCGAGTTCTCGACCGACTTGTTGGTTATAAATTGAGTCCGTTCCTTTGGAAAAAGGTTAAAAGAGGTTTGTCTGCAGGACGAGTTCAGTCGGTGGCACTTCGCTTAATTGTTGACCGCGAAAAAGAAATCAGAGCATTTGAGCCTGAAGAATACTGGACTATTGAGGCAAAATTAATTAAGGATAAAAAGAAATTCGTCACCAAATTCTACGGTACTGTTGACGGCAAAAAGGTTGAAATACCGAATGAAGCCACCGCGAATGAAATTTTGAGTAAGGTTAAATCGGGCGAATTTACTGTTTCAAACGTAAAAACAGGCACAAGGACCAAACAACCTGCTCCTCCTTTTAATACCTCAACTATGCAGCAGGAGGCTTCCCGCAGATTAGGTTACGACGGTAAACGCACCATGCGTATTGCCCAACAGTTGTACGAGGGTGTTGAAATCGAAGGTAAGGGTAGTATCGGTCTTATTACCTATATGAGAACCGACTCTCTTCGTATTTCAGAGGAAGCCCGTGAGGCTGCCAAAACATTCATTGAAAACCGTTTCGGCAGTCAGTATAACCCGTCTAAACCCCGTTATTTCAAAGCTAAAAAAGGCACTCAAGATGCCCACGAGGCAATACGTCCTACTTCGGTTGAAAATACACCCGAATCGGTTAAAGCATCGCTTACAGCCGAACAGTATAAGCTTTATAAGTTGGTTTGGGAGCGTTTTATTGCTTCTTTAATGTCGGCATGCTTGCAGGATACTGTTGCAGTCGATATAGAGAATAACGGCTATCTCTTTAAAGCAAGCGGTTATAAGGTTAAATTTGACGGTTACACTGCTCTTTACACCGAGTCGCACGACGATGAGGAAGAAGAAAACAGTGCAATTCCGAAGCTTGCGGTCGGTGATGTATTAAAGACCGACGGTGTTGACGGAGTTAAGGGTGAACAACATTTTACTCAACCGCCGGTTAGATATAATTATGCAACGCTTACTAAAGCACTTGATGAAAACGGTATTGGTAGACCTGCTACCTATGCACCGATTGTTTCTAATATTGAGCAGCGTGATTATGTAACTAAAATCAGTAAAGCATACGCACCGACACCTTTAGGTGAGGCTGTTACCGATATTATGTGTGAACATTTCCCGAAAATTGTTGATATTAAATTCACTGCAGGTATGGAAGAAGAACTTGATTTAATCGGTGACGGCTCTTTAGAATGGGTTGATGTTATTTCTAAATTTTATGACGGTTTTGCCAAAACCTTAAAGGCCGCAGAAGTTGATATGGACGGACAGCGTGTTAAGGTTCCCGACGAGGAAACTGATGTTGTTTGTGAACTTTGCGGAAGAAAAATGGTTGTCAAAAACGGTCGTTTCGGTAAATTCTTGGCTTGCCCGGGATACCCTGAATGTAAAAATGCTAAGCCTTTGACCGGTGATATTAAAGGCTCTTGTCCCGTTTGTGACAGTAAGCTTGTTCAAAGAAACACCAAAAAAGGCAAGAAGTTTTACGGTTGCGGCAGTTTCCCGAATTGTAAATTTATGACTTGGGATGAGCCAACTGCCGAGAATTGTCCTACTTGCGGAAAAACACTGTTCAAGGGTAAGGGTAAACTTCATTGCTTGACCGAAAATTGCGGTTTTGAAAAAGAAGTTACCCGTAAAAGAGCAACTAAAAAGTCGGATGAAGCCAATGAAGGTTAAGGTAATAGGTGCCGGTCTTGCAGGCTCGGAAGCGGCATACTTTTTGGCAAATTTGGGTGTAAAGGTCCAACTTTACGAAATGAAACCTAAAAAGTATACACCTGCACATAAGTCAGAGGGCTTTGCTGAACTGATTTGCTCTAATTCACTTAAAGCAAAACGGCTTAACTCTGCCGCAGGACTTCTTAAATGGGAAATGGCTCAAGTAGGCTCGGTATGTGTTGAAGCCGCTAATAGTTGTGCAGTCCCCGCAGGCGGTGCTTTGGCGGTTGACCGTGACTTATTCTCGAATTTTATTACTGAAAAAATTAAAAATCATCCTAATATAACGGTTATTCACGAAGAGGTTACACAAATCAATTCCGATGAGTATACAATTATTGCCACCGGACCTTTGACTGATGGGGATTTGTACGAAAATATCAAGTCACTGTGTGGGGAAGATTATCTTAATTTCTTTGATGCGGCGGCACCGATTGTCACAGCGGAAAGTATAGATTACTCTAAAGTTTTCAGTGAAAGCCGCTACGGTAAGGGCGGCGACGACTACATAAATTGCCCTTTTAACAAGCAAGAATATGAGCAGTTTTATGAAGCGTTAATTTCAGCTGAAAGGGCAATTTTACACGATGCTGACAACCCATTAAAGGTGTATGAGGGTTGTATGCCGATTGAGGTTTTGGCTACACGCGGAAAAGACGCAATGCGTTTCGGTCCTTTAAAACCGGTTGGCTTGCGTGACCCAAATACCGGTCACAGACCGTGGGCAGTTGTGCAGTTACGTAAAGAAAACTCAAAAGGTACTATGCTTAATTTAGTCGGTTTTCAAACTAATTTGAAATTCGGTGAGCAAAAAAGGGTGTTCGGTATGATACCGGGACTTGAGAATGCTGAGTTTGTGCGTTACGGAGTAATGCACCGCAATTCGTTTTTGAATTCACCGAAAGTGCTTAATAAAGATTTTTCGATGAAAAATCACCCTAAAGTTAGTTTTGCCGGACAAATCAGTGGTGTTGAAGGGTATATGGAATCTGCGGCATCGGGTATTATGGCGGCTTATCATTTAGCGGTCAAATTAAAGTTAAAAAATGAAATAGATTTTTCCGATTTTACTATGCTTGGTGCTTTGTCAGGTTATATCAGTGACCCGACAGTTAAGGATTTTCAGCCTATGGGTGCTAATTTTGGCGTTTTACCACCATTAAGTGAGCACATCAGAGATAAACAGAAACGTTATGCAGAACTTTTCTATCGCTCGGCAAGGTGGTTTTGTGATAATAAGTTTACAGATTCTGTACCCGAGGTTGAAATTGAAACAAAATCTAAAATATAAGTCCTAAATGAGGAGGAATTGAAAATGAAAATTGCAGTTGACGCATTTGGCGGAGATAATGCACCTTTAGAAATCATTAAGGGTGCGGTTGCTGCAAAAAATGAATACGGTGTTGAAATTTTATTGACCGGAAACGAGGATATTATAAAGTCGGTTGCGGCTGATAATAATATTGATATTAATGGTATTGAAATCGCACACACTGAAGAAGTGTTCGATATGCACGACCAACCGACCGATATTGTGCGTTCAAAGAAAAATACCTCGTTAGGACTTGCTTTGCAGCTGGTTGCTGATGATAAAGCTGATGCGTTTGTATCAGCAGGCAGTACCGGAGCAGTTGTTGCAGGTGCAACCTTTATTATTAAAAGAATTAAAGGTATAAAGCGTCCTGCGTTAGGTACAGTTATGCCGTCAAGAACAAAAAAGTTTATTTTGATGGATTGCGGTGCAAATGCTGAGTGCCGTCCCGAGATGTTACAGCAGTTTGGTATAATGGCTTCACTTTATATGCAGAATATAGAGGGCGTCGAAAACCCCGAAGTAGGTCTGCTTAATATTGGTACAGAGGATACTAAAGGTACACCGTTGCAGTTAGAAGCATATAAACTGTTAAAAGAAAGCCCTATAAATTTCATTGGTAATGTTGAATCCCGTGAAATGCCTGCAGGTGTTTGTGACTGTGTTATTGCAGACGGATTTACCGGAAACATTGCCTTAAAACTTTATGAGGGTGTAGCAATGAACCTTATGAAGATGTTAAAAGGTGTTTTCACTACCAATTTTAAAACTAAAATTTCTTATTTACTTGCAAAAAAACAGATGGCAGGACTTAAGAAATTTGGTGATTACGGTGAGGTTGGCGGAGCTCCGTTATTAGGTGTCAAAAAGCCTGTAATTAAGGCTCACGGCGGCTCAAATGCCAAGGCTATTAAAAATGCAATCCGTCAGGCAAAATTATGTATTGAAAATGATGTTATAAATAAGATTTCCTCTGATTTAGCTGTTGTAAAAACAGCAGATGTCGAGGAATAAGGTGTCAAAATGAAAGAATTAGAGCAAATTATCGGCTATGAATTTAAGGATAAGTCTTTAATGCTTCGTGCACTTTCTCACACTTCTTATATAAACGAAGTTAAAAGTATTCCCGAATCTAACGAGCGATTGGAATTTTTGGGCGATTCTGTGCTTTCAATTATAGTTTCGGAGTATATTTTCCGTAACTTTAAGCAGTACCCTGAGGGAGAACTCACAAAACTTCGTGCGTCATTGGTTTGTGAAAAGTCCCTTGCTGCGTTTGCACGAGAAATAGAACTTGGAAAATTTCTGTTTTTAGGCAAAGGCGAACAGCAAAACGGCGGAAGAGAACGTCCGTCGATTTTAGCCGATGCGTTTGAGGCATTGCTTGCGGCTATGTATCTTGACGGCGGTATGGAGACTGCTCGCAACCACGTTATGCGTTTTATTAAAGACGAAATCAAACATCATACTGTTGAAGAGGCATTTCACGATTATAAAACTCAATTACAGGAAATCATTCAGAAAAACCCTGGTGAGGAATTGAGTTATGTTTTGGTTGGTGAGGAAGGTCCTGACCACGATAAACATTTTACTGTTGAAGTAAGACTTAATTCGAATGTCATCGGTCAGGGCGATGGACACAGCAAAAAACAAGCAGAGCAGTCTGCCGCAAAAAAAGCACTTGAACTTATGGGCTTAGATGTATGAGCCACGCCAATATTTCAATTTTTGTGCCGCATTTAGGATGCCCTAACCGATGTAGTTTTTGCGACCAAAATATTATCACCGGTACGGTTAAGTTGCCGAGTAGTGATGATATTGAAGATGCGGTAAATACGGCTAAATTGTCGGCAAATTATAATCCTAAAACTACAGAACTTGCATTTTTCGGCGGTAGTTTCACTGCAATCGACCGCGAATATATGATTGAACTTTTAGAATCGGCATTCAGATCTGTAAAGTGCGGTGACATTTGCGGAATCCGTATTTCAACAAGACCTGATTGTATTGATGATGAGGTTTTGGAGATTTTAAAACAGTATGGAGTCTCGGCGATTGAACTTGGTGCACAAAGTATGTGTGACGAGGTTTTAACGCTCAACAACCGTGGTCATTATGCTTTGGATGTAAAAAAAGCATCAGAACTGATAAAGTCTTTTGGGTTCCAGTTAGGCCTTCAAATGATGACCGGACTTTATAAAAGTACATACGAAACCGATAAGTTTACTGCAGAAGAAATAATAAAATTAAAGCCTGATACCGTTAGAATTTACCCCACAATAACATTAAGCGGTACGTATCTTGAAAGTTTGGTAAACTCAGGTGAATATATTCCACCGACTTTAGAGGATACGGTCGATTTATGTGCTGAATTACTTGATTTGTTCGAATTACACGGCATTAAGGTTATCCGTACTGGACTGCATACAATTGAGCAAGAAAGATATGTCGCAGGTCCGTGGCATCCGGCATTTCGTGAGTTGTGTGACTCAAAACGGTATTACAATAAAATAATTAAGTTATTACCCCAAAAGGGTGAGTATATTTTGCACGTCAATCCGAAAGAAATTTCTAAGGTGACGGGCAATAAAAAGGCAAATATTATAAAATTGACAAGGTTAGGATATAAAGTAAGTGTCAAGGGCGATGACTCGTTAGAGCCAATGCAGGTGACATTTGAAAGGATGAATAACAGTTGTTTTTAAAGTCGATAGAAATTCAAGGCTTCAAATCTTTTGCTGATAAAACAGTATTGAAATTCGGCAAAGGCGTAACCGCCGTTGTAGGACCTAACGGTAGCGGTAAAAGTAATATTTCTGATGCTGTGCGTTGGGTTTTGGGCGAGCAATCGACTAAAAATTTACGTGGACAGTCAATGGAGGACGTAATTTTCAGCGGTACTGCTGACCGCCGTCCTCATGGCTTTGCCGAGGTTACTTTGGTTATGGATAATAAAGACCGTAGCCTTAATTTCGACAATGACGAGGTCGCAATTACAAGGCGTTACTACCGTTCTCACGAAAGTGAGTACCTTATAAACAAGGCAGTAGTGCGTTTAAAAGACGTTCATGAACTGTTTATGGATACAGGTCTTGGCCGTGACGGATACTCTATGATTGGTCAGGGTAAGATTGATACCATTGTCCGTTCAAAGTCTGACGAACGCCGTGATATTTTTGAAGAGGCAAGCGGTATTTCAAGATACCGTTACCGTAAAATTGAAGCCGAGAGAAAACTTGCCTCGGCTGACGATAATATGCTTCGTTTAAAGGATATTTTTGCCGAATTAGAGGGCAGAGTAGGTCCTTTGGAGGAGCAGAGCAAAAAGGCTGAAAAGTTTATTGAATTAGCCGCAGTTCGTAAAAAGCTTGAAATCGGCTTGTGGCTACATTCGCTTAATCAGTCGGGCGATTTATTAAAAGCACAAGAAAATAAAATTATGGTAGCAAAGGCTCAATATAATGATGTTGAGGGTAAACTGCAGGATATGGCAGCAGAAATTGAGTCGGGCTCCGAGCGTTATTCTTCGCTTAATGTTCGTATTGATGAAATGCGTCGTTTTGTTACCGAAAAAGAGGAAGAAATCACTAGAATTAACGGTGAAATTAACCTTCATAACGCAGTAATTGCACATAATAATGAAACGATTGAACGTTTAAAGAATGATATTTCAGAGCTTGAAAATTCAGACTCAAAATCGTTGACTGAAATTGAACAACGTAAATGTGATATTGAACTCAAAAATGCTGAAATTGTAAAGTTAAATAACGAAGTTGCCGCTTTGGAATCCGAGTTAAACGGTCTTATCAGTAATTCGGAGGTCATTTCCCGAAATATTGAAGATTTGACCTTAAAACTTAATACATATTCAGCTGAGATTTCAGATTTTAGGGTAAAAATGGTAACGGCACAATCTTCAATTACCGAAATTGAGGCAAGAAACGCAGTTATTGATGAAACCTTAAAATCAAAAGAACCTGAAAAAGAGAAATTAGATATTGAGTTAAAAGAACTTGGCGAAATGCTTAAATCGGCTGAAAATTCAGCTGATGAGGCGGCAAACGCATTAAAGGGAAGAGAATTGATTTTTTATTCCAGAAAACAAAAGCTGGAGGAATACAAAACTGCTCTTGATAATTCCCATTTGGATATTGAGGATAAAAAACGCCGTGTTGCTATTTTAGAGGAACTTGAGCGTAATATGGAAGGCTTGGGACTTCCCGTAAAATCGGTTATGCGTGAGGCAGAACACGGTGTTTTACGCGGTGTTCACGGACCAATCAGTAAATTGATTGAGGTTAAAAAGGAATACGCTGTTGCTATTGAAACTGCTTTAGGTGCATCGTTACAGCACATTGTTGTTGACAGTGAAAACGATGCTAAAAGAGCAATTGAGTTCTTGAAAAATCAGAACAAAGGTAGAGCAACATTTTTACCTATTTCGACTATTAAATCAAGAAGTTTAGAGGAAACCGGATTGGATAACCTTTTCGGTTATGTCGGTATTGCTTCAGAGCTTTTGGATATTGATAAGAAATACAAAACCATAATCGAAAACATTTTAGGCAAAACCGTTGTTGCAGAGGATATTGATTCTGCTGTTACTATTGCTAAAAAGTACGGCTATCGTTTCAAGGTTGTAACGTTAGATGGTCAAATTGTCAATGCAGGAGGTTCTTTGACTGGTGGTTCATTGGCTAAAAATTCAGGTATTTTGAGCAGAGCCGGTGAAATTAAAGAGCTTAACGAAAAAATTGTAAAATTGCTTGAGAAGCAAGGTGTTTTGACCGATAACTATAATTCAGCATCGGCTGAAGTTTCTTCATTAGAGGCTGAAATCGTTAATGCCCGTGCTGAACTTACAACCGCAACTGAGGATAAAATCCGCGTTTCGGGCGAAATTAAGCGTGTAAGCGATTTGTTGACCGAATTAAACAAGTCGGTAGAGGCTTTGAACGGCGAAAAATTCCTTTTAGAAAACCGTACAAAAGAGCTTCAGGAGATTGTTGTATCGGCAACGGGTGAAATTGCCCAAGTTGAAAAACTTAAGGCTGACGCTCAATTGGAAATTGACGGTCTTTCGGGCGGTAG
This sequence comes from Acutalibacteraceae bacterium, assembly GCA_045649545.1. Lineage (GTDB taxonomy): Bacteria > Bacillota > Clostridia > Oscillospirales > Acutalibacteraceae > UMGS172. The sequence goes on along the minus strand of JAZRQE010000053.1, from coordinate 13,588 downwards.
AGATACTGTTACCGACCGCAGAGAGCAATTGACGACCTCGATTACAGACCTTAAAATCAGCGTAATGCAGGCTGAAAAAGACATTGAATCGGTTGAAGCTTCTATAAAACTTTTACAAGAGGCTATGAATTCAAGCGGAAGTCGTAGTGAACTCTTGTTTAAAGAAATTGCTGAAATTGAGGTTAAATCACAGGCTGAAAACACTGCCATTGCTGAGCTTAACCAACAAATTGAAGTTCATAAACAAGAAATTACCGACGGCAACTTGAAAGTTACCGAGCTTGTTACCGAACGTGATAATTATGACAGAGAGTCAAGCTCAATGCGTCAGAAAGAACGCGATATGACAAGTGAACGTGAGCGTTTGAACGGTGAAATTGCTCGACTTGAGGAACGCCGTGAAAATATGCTTCGCGAGTACGATGAAATCATTAAGCGTCTGTTTGACGAATATGAATTAACACGTACCGAGGCTGAACAGATTGCTGAGCCGGTTGAAAATGTCGGGGAAGCAAAACGCGAATTACAGGAAATAAAGGGTAAAATTAAATCGTTAGGTAACGTAAACGTTTCGGCAATTGAGGAGTACAAGGAAGTTTATGAGAGATATGTCTTTATGAAGGCTCAAATGGATGACCTTGAAAATTCACGTCAGGAGCTTAATAAACTTATCGGTGATTTAACCTCTCAAATGAAAGAGAAATTTGCTGAAGGATTCGAAAAAATCGGCAAGAACTTTACCAAAGTATTTACCGAACTTTTCGGTGGCGGTCATGCAGAACTTGTGCTTACTGACCCCGAAAATGTACTTGAAAGCGGCATTGATATCGTAGCCAAGTTGCCCGGTAAAAATGTGCCGAGCCTTGAAGGTCTTTCAGGTGGTGAAAAGGCACTTATTGCGATTTCAATTTACTTCTCAATTATGATGGTAAATGCACCACCGTTCTGCTTCCTTGACGAGGTTGACACCGCACTTGATGATATTAACGTTGAACGTTTTGCTACCTATATGACCAAGCAAAACTTCGGTACGCAGTTTATTTGTGTAACCCACCGTAGAGGTACTATGGATTCTGCTGATATGCTTTACGGCGTAACAATGCAGGAAAAAGGCGTTACTAAACTTTTACAGCTTGATGTTGACGAGTTAATTAAAACTTTAAACATTGAAAATAAATAACCTTTCGGAGATATATAATGGGATTTTTCAAAAAATTAAGCCAAGGCTTAAAAAAGACAAGAGATTCAATTTCGGGTGCTGTTGGCTCAATGCTTTCGGCTTTTACGAGAATTGATGAAGACCTTTTCGAAGAACTTGAAGAAATACTGATAATGAGCGATATCGGTATTCATACTTCAACCAAAATTTGTGACATTTTACGTCAGAGAGTTAAAGATGAAAAGATTAAAGAACCATCCTTGATTAAGCAAATGCTTGCTGAAACAGTAGCCGAAATGATTGACGGGGACAAAGAATTACACATTTCTACAAAACCGTCGGTTGTGTTTGTTATCGGTGTAAACGGCGTGGGTAAGACCACAACAATCGGCAAAATCGCTTCACAGTTAAAGTCACAAGGTAAAAACGTGATTTTGGGTGCTGCTGATACCTTTCGTGCCGCCGCAATTGACCAATTAGCCGTTTGGGCTGACAGGGCAGGGGTTGATATGGTCAAAAGTGCTGAGGGTGCTGACCCTGCATCGGTTGTGTTTGATACAATTGCCTCCGCAAAGGCAAGAGGTAGCGATGTTATAATTTGCGATACTGCAGGACGACTTCATAATAAGAAAAACCTTATGAATGAGCTTGCTAAAATGTACCGCATTATAAAGCGTGAGTTGCCCGAAGCTGATGTTGAAACCTTGCTTGTCTTAGACGCAACAACAGGACAAAACGCCGTAAATCAGGCACGTGATTTTAAAGAGGTTGCCGATATTACCGGTATTGTTTTAACAAAGTTAGACGGTACCGCACGCGGTGGTGTTGTTTTGGCAATAATGGATGAACTGAAAATTCCGGTGAAATATGTCGGTGTAGGTGAGCAGATTGATGATTTGCAACCCTTTAATCCGACTGAATTTGCCAAGGCTATATTTACGGAGGAAGAATAATGCAAAAGTTTTTACTTGCCTCTCACAATAAGAAAAAATTAGTTGAATTATCCCGCATTTTAGAGCCGTTGGGTTTTACAGTGATTAGCCCTAAAGACATTGAGGGTGGAATTGTAGAGCCTGAGGAAAACGGCTCAACCTTTGAAGAAAACGCACTTATTAAAGCTCGTTCGGGAGCAAAAGAAACGGGATTGCCTACCGTTGCTGACGATTCGGGATTGTGTGTTGATGCATTAGAAGGTGCACCGGGAATTTATTCGGCACGCTATGCAGGAACAGGCAATGATGACGATAATAATGCACTGCTTTTAAAAAATCTCGAAAACGTACCCGAGGAAAAGAGAACGGCACGCTTTGTATCAAGCATTGCTTGTGTTTTCCCTGACGGTAGAGAATTTACTGTGAGAGGTACTGTTGAGGGTAAAATCGGTTACGAACCCAAGGGCGACGGCGGCTTCGGTTATGACCCGTTGTTTATCAGCGAAAAGGGTTGTTTTGGCTTATTGAGTCCTGAAGAAAAGGACAGCATTAGCCACCGCCACAACGCAATTTTAAAATTTGTAGAAGAATTAAAGAATTACATTTAAATCAAGGTGAATATTATGTTAAATTCAAGACAAAGAGCACAGTTAAGGGGTATGGCAAACTCATATCAGGCAATCTTCCAAATCGGAAAAGCCGGTGTGGGTGAACAACTTATCCGTCAGGTTAATGAGGCTTTAGAGGCTAGAGAGCTTATTAAACTTACCGTTCTTGAAACCTCGCCGATGAAGGCTCGTGAATGTGCTGATATTGTGGCAAACGCAACCGAAAGTGATGTTGTGCAGGTTATCGGTTCGAAATTTATTCTTTATAAGCAAAGCGTTGACAATAAACAAATTGTTCTTGTGAAATAATATGGGTAAAACAGTGTTTTTTGGCGGTACTTTTAATCCGCCTCATATTTCCCATCGTAAAATGCTTGAGGCAGTTTGTGGGTTAGATGACGTAGAAAAAGTGCTGGTTGCACCTACAAATATCCCGCCGCATAAAGAAACGCCAAAGATGTTTGCAACAAAAGAGCAACGTTTAAAAATGGCAGAACTTCTGTGTGAGGGTTTGCCGAAAGCGGAAGTTTCAAATATTGAGTTTTTAAGAGAAGGTAAAAGCTACAGCTTTTACACCTTGACCGAATTAAAACAAAAGTATCCCGATTTAGCAATGCTAATCGGCGGTGATATGGTAACCTCTTTCAAAACTTGGTTTAACTATAAAGGTGTTTTGGAAACTGCAGAGCTTGTTGTTGTCAGACGAAAGGGAATTGACAATAAAGAATTTAACACTTCGGTAAATTCTTTACGAGATGACGGTGGCAAAATCACTGTCCTTTGCGTTGATTTACCCGAAATTTCCTCTACCGAAATAAGAGATTCGGTTTTAGAGGACAAGCCTTTATATACACTTGTTCCTAAAAATATTTGCGAATATATTGAGAAAAATCACATTTTCAGGTGACACTATGACTGTTGATGAATTAAAGGTTATATTACGGCAAAATTTGAGTGAAAAACGTTATTTTCACTCGCTTTGTGTTGCCGCCGAGGCAAGAAAACTTGCCGAAAAATACGGCGGTGACTCGGATAAAATGTATATTGCCGGATTGCTTCACGATATAACAAAAAATAAAACCGATATTGAACAGTTGCAATTGTGTGAGAAGTTTGGTATAATGCTAACCGCTACCGAGAAAGAGTCACCTTTAATTTGGCATCAAATTACCGGTGCAGAGTTTGTAAAACAAGAGTTAAAGTTTGATGATGAGGATATTATTTCCTCAATTCGATACCACACAACCGGCAAACCGAATATGTCTTTGTCGGAAAAAATTATTTTCACTGCTGACCTTATTTCTGCTGACCGAAATTATCCAGATATTAAGGAAATACGTGCCGCGGCTGACAGGTCTTTAGAGGAATGTATCATAAAGGTTTTACAGTTTACTATTGCCGATATTGTATCAAAGGGCAATCCGTTGCACCCTGATACATTAAATGCATATAATTATCTTTTACTTGAAAAGAAAGGAATACCGTATGGAAGCATTTGAGATTTTGAACGTTGCCGCTAATACTCTTAACGATAAAAAGGCGATGGAGTTAGTAGCTGTAAAAATTAACGATATTTCGGATATTGCCGATTATTTTTTGATTTGCACCGCCACATCTAACACTCATATTCGAGCATTAGCCGATGAGGTTGAGGAGAAATTAAAAGAAAACGGTGTAGCACCTCATCATATTGAGGGTAGAAGCTCTGATTGGTTGCTTTTAGATTACGGTACGGTTGTAGTTCACATTTTTGGTCGTAAATCGCGTGAGTTTTATTCACTTGACCATATGTGGCAGGACGGCGAACAGGTTGATTTAACGCAGATTTTGACATCTGCTATGGAGGAATAGAAGTTGAAGTACGATTTTAAGCGAATTGAAGAAAAATGGCAAAAAAGATGGGATGATGAAAAGGCTTTCGTTGCATCCGAGGACTACTCAAAGCCTAAATTCTACGGACTTGTGGAGTTTCCGTATCCGAGTGGTGCAGGTATGCACGTCGGTCATATTAAGGCTTATTCAGGACTCGAGGTTGTATCTCGCAAACGCAGAATGCAGGGCTACAATGTTCTTTTCCCGATGGGATTTGATGCATACGGTCTTCCTACCGAAAACTATGCTGTGAAAACCGGTATCCACCCGAGAAAGGTTACCGATATGAATATTGCACGCTTTACCTCACAGTTAAAGCGTGTCGGCTTCTCTTTTGACTGGACAAAGGTTATTGATACCACCGAAGAAGGCTATTATAAGTGGACTCAATGGATTTTCTTAAAATTGTTTGAGCATGGACTTGTTTTCCGTGACCAAGCACTTGTAAACTATTGCCCGAACTGTAAGGTTGTATTGTCTAACGAGGACTCGCAGGGCGGCAAGTGTGATATTTGTCATAGTGATATTATCCAAAAATCAAAGGATGTTTGGTATTTAAGAATTACTGAATACGCCGATAAACTTTTGCAAGGCTTGAACGATGTTGAGTATCCTGAAAACATTAAAATGCAACAGGTAAACTGGATTGGTAAATCTACCGGTGCATTCGTTGATTTCTCATTCCGCGAGGCTGATGATAAATTAAGAGTTTACACAACTCGTCCAGATACTTTATTCGGTGTAACCTTTATGGTTATCGCACCCGAGCATCCTATAATTGAAAAATACCGCGATAAAATTTCAAATATCGCTGACCTTGATGCATATAAGGATGAATGTGCCAAGAAAACCGAGTTTGAGCGTACTCAGTTGCAGAAGGATAAAACCGGCGTAAAGATTGAGGGATTAACAGGAATTAACCCTGTAAACGGCAAAGAAATTCCGATTTACATATCCGACTATGTTATGATGGGCTACGGTACCGGTGCTATTATGGCAGTTCCGGCACACGACCAGCGTGACTATGATTTTGCAAAGAAGTTCGGTATCGATATAATTGAGGTTATCAAAGGCGGAGACATCAGCGTTGAAGCCTACACCGGTGACGGTGAAATGGTTAACTCCGATTTCCTTAACGGTACTGACAAAAAGGCTGACGCTATTGAAAAAATGCTTAAATTCTTGGGAGAAAAGGGCATTGGTGAAAAGGGCGTTCAGTATAAAATGAAGGACTGGGCATTCAACCGTCAAAGATACTGGGGCGAGCCTATTCCGATTGTTCACTGTAAAAAATGCGGTATGGTACCCGTGCCGTATAGTGAATTGCCGTTGAAGTTACCTGAGGTTGAAAACTTTGCTCCCGGTGAGGGCGGCGAAAGTCCTTTGGCTAAGATTGACTCGTATGTTAACTGCAAGTGTCCGAAGTGTCAAGGTGACGCCAAACGTGAAACCGATACAATGCCGCAGTGGGCAGGTTCTTCATGGTACTTCTTGAGATATATTGACCCTAAGAATTCAGAGTGCTTTGCTGACAAGGATAAGTTGAATTATTGGATGCCGGTTGACTGGTATAACGGTGGTATGGAACACGTTACCCGCCATCTTATTTATTCTCGTTTCTGGCATAAGTTCCTTTATGATATCGGTGAAGTACCTACTGCCGAGCCGTATGCAAAACGTTCTGCTCAGGGTCTTATCTTGGGTGAAGACGGCGAGAAGATGAGTAAATCAAAGGGTAACGTTGTTGACCCCAATGATGTTGTTGACGCATTTGGTGCAGATGTACTTCGTGTGTATATCCTCTTTATGGGTGACTACGGTATGGCAGCACCTTGGAGTGACAGCAGTGTTAAGGGTTGTAAACGTTTCTTGGAGCGTGTTGCCGATTTAGGTGAACTCGCAAAAGGTGAGGGTGTAACACCTAAACTTGAAACTTTGTTCCATAAGACCTTAAAGAAGGTTACATTGGATATTGAGGACATGAAGTTCAATACCGCAATTGCTGCAATGATGACCCTTATTAATGAGGTTATTAACCACGGTAGTTTGACGGTTGACGAATTAAAAATGTTCTTACAGATGCTTTGTCCGTTTGCACCTCATTTGTGTGAGGAAATGTGGGAAGCTACCGGTGAAAAGGAACTTTGTTCATTGAGCAGTTGGCCGGAATACGATGAAGCTAAAACTGTTGATTCTACCGTTGAAATTGTTGTTCAGGTTAACGGTAAATTGAAATCAAGATTGAATGTGGCTGCTGATATTTCTTCGGCTGACGCTATTGCTGCTGCAAAGGCTGACGAGAAAATTGCAGCTGAGATAAACGGCAAGCAGGTTGTTAAAGAAATTTATGTTCCTAAAAAGCTTGTTAATATTGTTGTGAAATAAACACAATATGTTGAAAATCTCGTAAAAATGGTCTTGACATATAGTTGCAATTAGTGTATAATTATCAAAAATATGTAAGTATACCCCTGCTACATTGCGGAGGGAGGGAATATAATGAGTCAGGTTCGTGTAAAAGAAAATGAATCGCTTGAAAACGCACTCAGACGCTTCAAGAGACAAACCCAGAAGGACGGAGTCATTCAGGAAGTCCGTAAGAGAGAGCATTATGAGAAGCCTTCTGTAAAGCGTAAGAAGAAATCGGAAGCTGCCCGTAAACGCAAATTCCGCTAAATCTCACAAAATGAAAAGCAATCGGAAGGTTAATTCCGATTGCTTTTTGTATTTGAAAGGAAAAAGTATGGCAATTTTCAAGTCTTTCGGTATTTTTAAAAGAATTACCGATATTAATATAGATTATTTGAAAGAGAATAATATTGATACCTTGCTTTTGGACGTTGACAATACCTTGTCAACCCACCACGGTACGATTTTGGTTCGAGGACTACGTAAATGGCTCGATACAATGGCAGAAAACGGTATTTCGTTGGTTATAGTATCAAACTCCAAGCATTGGAGAATTGAACCTTTTGCAAAACGTTTAAATTTGCCGTTTGTAAGCTTGGCTTGTAAACCGTTGCCGTTTGGTTACAGTAAGGCACGCAAGATGATGAGTGCTGAAAAGAGTAAAACTGCAATTATCGGTGACCAGATTTTTACCGATGTTTTGGGTGCGAATTTGTACGGTATCAAATCGCTATTAGTTCGTCCAGTAAAATTAGAAGATGGTTGGAGTTTTAAAGTCAGACGTTATTTTGAACGCAAAATATTAAAAGATAAGTTTTAAGAGGTGAAAATTATGCCTGCAATGTTCGGACCTGCCGGTTGCGGTAATTCTTTTTACGAGAAAAAATATAAAGGTTCTTTAGATGTTCCGCAATATATCAGTGAATTTGGTCTCGACGCCTTTGAATATCAGTGTGGCAGAGGTGTGAATGTAGGTGAGGAAAAGGCGCGTGAATTCGGTCGCCTTTCAGCTGAAAAGAATATTAAAATTTCACTTCATGCACCGTATTATATTTCAATGTCAAGCGTTGAGGAAGAAAAACGTCTTAACTCTGTGAATTACATTTTGCAAAGTGCAAGAGCGGTCGATTTTATGGGTGGAAACCGTATTGTTGTGCATACCGGCTCATGTGGTAAATTGGATAGACTTGAGGCTTTGCGTCTTGCGAAAGAAACAATGTCTTGGTCTTTAAAAGCACTTGATGAACAAGGCTTAGGTCACATTCATATTTGTCCAGAAACTATGGGTAAAATCAATCAGTTAGGTACTTTGGAAGAAGTAATTGCACTTTGTGAACTTGATGAAAGATTAATTCCTTGTATTGATTTCGGTCACCTTAATGCAAGAACATTAGGTGAAGTAAATTCAAAAGATGCGTTTTTATTTGTAATTAATGAAATCGGTAACAGATTAGGTGAAGACCGCAAAAAGCATTTTCATTCTCATTTTTCAAAAATTGAGTATACTAAAGGCGGAGAGAAAAAGCACCTTACTTTTGAGGACAGTTTGTTTGGCCCTGAACCGTTACCTTTGATGGAATTGCTTTGTGAATTGAATTTAGAGCCTACAATTATTTGCGAGTCGGACGGTACTCAGTCAGAGGATGCACTTCATATGAAAAATCTATATCTTGAAAGGATGTCTTTATAATGGCAGTTAAAAAAGTTTTAATTATAAACGGTCCTAACCTTAATATGCTGTCTATTCGTGAGCCGGGAATTTACGGCAATCAGACGTTGGATGAAATTAACACAAATATCACGAGCTACGCAAAAGGCTTGGATATTTCTTGCGATTTCTTTCAGTCTAACTGTGAGGGCGAAATTATTGACGCTATTCACTCGGTTTTAAGAAATTACGACGGTTGCATTATCAATGCCGGTGCATATACCCATTATAGTTTCGCTATTTATGATGCAATCAAGGCTGTTGGTAAGCCGTTTATTGAAGTACATCTCTCTAACGTTTATGCACGTGAGGAGTTTCGTCATACTTCGGTAATCGCTCCTGCTTGCGTAGGAAGTATTGCAGGCTTCGGTAAAAACAGTTATTTTCTAGCTGTTAATGCAATGAAAGATTTATTGAGATGATTAGGATTGCAAAATCTCTGCATGAAAACACGGCTGCTTTGGTTTATACACCGATAAACCGCCGTTATTTGTCGGGGTTTGAGTCGTCGTTAGGCTTTCTTTTAATTTCAAGTAATGACTGTTGTCTTTTTGTAGACGGACGCTATATTTTAGCTGCCAAACAAGCAGTTAAAAACTGCAGAGTTGAACTGTTTTCAAAAATTGCTGACAGTTTAAATGAGTTTGTAAGTAAAAATAATATTAAAACTCTTTATTGCGAGGATGCTTTAACAGTTGCAGAGTTAAAACGCTTTAAAAATATGTTACCCGCTGTTGAGGTGACAGCAGACTGTGATTTGCAAAAGGATATTGAACATTTCCGACAAACTAAGTCAGATTATGAGGTTGAATGTATTGTAAAAGCACAGCGTATAGCCGAAAAAGCATTTAGTGAAACATTAAACTTTATTAAAGTTGGCGTAACCGAGCGTGAAATTGCCGCCGAATTAGAGTACAGAATGAAATGCTATGGTTCTGAAATGCCTTCATTTGATACTATTGTTGTTTCAGGCGTAAAATCAGCAATGCCTCACGGTGTGCCTGACGGGAAATTGATTGAAGCAGGCGATTTTGTTACAATGGATTTTGGAGCAGTTTATAACGGCTATCACAGCGATATGACCCGTACTGTTGCAGTTGGCTTCGCTACCGATAAAATGCAAAATGTTTATGATACAGTTTTAAAAGCACAAATTGCTGCCGAAAAAAAGGTTAAAGCAGGAGTTAAGTGCTGTGATGTCGATAAGGCGGCGAGGGAAGTAATCGCAAGTCCCGGATTTAGCAAGTATTTTACTCATTCGACTGGTCACGGGATTGGTTTGGAGATTCACGAAGCACCAACGGTTTCGCAATTGTCTGAAAGTGTACTGCAGGCTGGTAATGTTATTTCCGATGAGCCGGGTATATATATTGACGGTGAATTTGGTGTAAGAATTGAAGATATGTTGTTTGTGACCGAAGAAACTTCTAAAAATCTCACAAATTGTGAAAAATCTTTGATAATTCTTTAAAATAGGTAAAATAAGGCTTGAAATTAAAGGAAAAATAAGATATTATAATAAAAGTAAATTATAATATGATTTATTATCATTATTTGGAGGTATAAAACTATGGTAACTGCCGGTGATTTTAGAAACGGTGTAACCTTTGAAATGGATGGAAAGGTATACCAGATTATCGAATTCCAGCACGTAAAACCCGGCAAAGGTGCAGCCTTTGTCAGAACAAAAATCAGAAACGTAATAGAAGGCTCGGTTGTTGAAAGAACTTTCAACCCTACTGAAAAGTTCCCGACTGCTTTTGTTGAGAGAAAGGATATGGAGTATTCTTACTCTGACGGTGACCTTTATTACTTTATGGATACCGAAACCTATGAACAGGTTCCTGTAAGTGCTAACGAACTTGGCGATAACTTTAAGTTCGTTAAGGAAAATATGGTATGTAAGGTTCTTTCTTACAAGGGCAAGGTTTTTGGCGTTGAGCCTCCGACATTTGTTGAACTTGAGGTTACTCAAACTGACCCCGGTTTCGCAGGCAACACTGCTACCAATGCAACCAAACCCGCTACTTTGGAGACCGGTTGCGAAATCCGTGTTCCTTTGTTTATCAACGAAGGCGAGATGATTCGTATTGACACCAGAACCGGTGAATATATGGAGCGTGCATAAGACTTAAATTAAAGTCTTAAAAATATGCTATAACCCCGAAAGGGAAAAAGGAGAAAACTATGACAGTTTCCGAAAAAGTTGCTTATATCAAAGGTCTTGCAGAAAATGCAGGTTTTACCGACGATGCAAAAGATAAGGTTTTGAAGGCTATCATCGATGTTTTAGAGGATATTGCCGATTCTATCGGTGAAATCAACGAGCAGTTGGATGCAGTTGATGAGGACCTCGCAGCATTGGAAGAGGACTTCTATGATGATGAGGATTATGATGACGAGTATGACGATGATGACGACGATTTCTGCTATGAAGTTGAGTGTCCCGCATGTCACGATGTTATCTACCTCGACGATGAAATGATTGATGAGGGCGGCATTAAGTGTCCTAACTGCGGTCAGGAACTTGAGTTTGACATTAGCTGTGACGAATGTGACGGTTGCTCAGGTTGTGACGACGAAGACTAATCATTTAACTTAAGGCACCCCAATCGGGTGCCTTTTTTGAGTTTTAGTAAGAAGGTAACAAAATGGCTGTTTGTGAAACTGTTCTCCAATATACAACTGCAAAAAAAATAGAAAACGCTAAAATCTCAGTTATCGTTGTTTGCGGTGGAAACTCTGCAAGAATGAATGGCATTGATAAAATGTTTGCAGTGGTAAAGGGTATTCCTGTTTGCATCAGGTCGATTTCAGCTTTTCAAAATTGTGCTGAAATTAATGATATTGTCGTTGTAACCAAAGAAGAAAACGTTTTAAAAATGCAACAGCTTTGCGGTGAGTTTAAGCTTACCAAAGTCACTGATATTGTTGCAGGTGGCAGTTGCCGTCAAGAGTCGGTTTATAACGGCTTAAAACAATTAACTGACGATACTGATATTGTGCTAATTCATGATGGTGCACGACCTTTTGTTAAGGACGACTGTATTAAAAGAGTTATTGACGGTGTTAAGTTCAATTCGGCAGTTACTTGTGCTGTTAGTCCTAAAGATACTATAAAGGTGATTAAGCCTGACGGTTTGGTTGTTTCTACGCCTGACCGTAGCACTCTTTCAGCAGTTCAAACCCCTCAAGGGTTTAAATACAGCCTTTACCGTTCGGCAGTAGAAAAGTTTTCGAATAAATTAGAAGAATTTACTGATGATTGTTCGATTGTTGAGGCTTTCGGATTTCCTGTTTATGTTGTTGAGGGAGATTATAAGAATATTAAAATCACCACAGCTGAAGATTTAAAAATTGCTCAAAATTTTGCGGAGGAAACAGAGAATGGATATTAGAATTGGTCACGGATACGATGTCCATGAGTTAGTTGACGATAGAAAACTAATTTTAGGCGGGGTAGAGATTCCTTTTGAGAAAGGTCTTCTCGGTCATTCTGACGCCGATGTGTTACTTCACGCAATAAGTGATGCTCTGCTCGGTGCTGCGGGATTAGGTGACATAGGTCGTCATTTTCCTGATACTTCGGGTGAGTTTAAAAATATTGACAGTCGAATTTTGCTTCGCCGAGTTGTTGAATTACTTAAAACTGACGGATATTCAATTTCCAATATTGATGCAACTGTAATTATGCAAAAACCAAAATTAGCTTCGTACATACCGGATATGGTTAAAAACATAGCTGATGACTGCTGTGTTTCTTTAGATAGAATAAATGTCAAGGCAACTACCGAAGAGCATTTGGGTTTTACTGGTGAGGGTCTTGGAGCATCTGCTCACGCAGTTTGTGTAATTTTGAAATAAATTTTTAATTGTAAACATATAATCCATTGGTGATTTTATGTTTATGGTACGATTTAAATTAACAAAAAAGAAAACAGCAGTTTTGGCTGCTGCCTTAATATTTGTGTTTTTACTTTCGATTTATGTTGGATATAAGCAAGAGTATAAACCAATTAAAAGTTCATTTGTATGTAATAATACAGATGACGTGGTCGCATATCTTAAATCATTTGATGTTGATTGCGGTGAGTTTCAACTTGATGAAATAACAGTACCGTATGAGTTTGGTGAGGTTTATTCTTCCTATAACTCAATTCAAAAAGAACAAGGCTTTGATCTGACTGAATACAAAGGAAAAACCTTGACAAGATATACAGCGAAAGTCAATAATTATCCCGATTCAAACGGTGATGTTTTCGTGGAAGTATTAATATACAATAAATTGATAGTTGGTGCTGATATTTATTCAGTATCCTCAAATGGATTTATTGTTGCTTTAAAATGAGGTGAACTGTTGGAGCGTCTTGACAAAATTATAGCCGGTGCGACCGGTGAATCCCGTAAAACCGCACGCGGTATGATTTTACGCGGCAGGGTAACAGTTAACGGAAGAGTGTCAGGTGATATCGGACTTAAGGTTGATGTAGCCAAAGACGATATTTTGCTCGACGGAGAATCTGTTAATTATAAAAAATATGTTTATATTATGATTAATAAACCTGAAGGTGTTTTGTCGGCATCTGATGATAAATCTCGGACAACAGTTGTCGATTTAGTTGAAGAATATTTTCCGAGAGAAGGACTTTTTCCGGTTGGCAGATTGGATAAAAATACAACAGGTTTGCTAATCGTTACCGATGACGGCGATTTTGGTCATAAGGTGATTTCACCAAAAAGTAACATTGAGAAAGAATATGTTGTCGGTTTGGACAAGCCTATTACTGATAGCGATATTGAAAAATTACAAAAGGGTGTTACTCTGGCTGACGGTACAGTTTGCCGACCTGCAAAGATTACTGTGTTACATAATAGAGAAACAATTTCTATCGTAATTACC